>DATLWA010000290.1:0-10499 GCA_035576905.1 Gemmatimonadales bacterium | reverse complement strand
AGGTGGACTGGACGTTCCGCGACTCGCTGGTGACGGACTGGCCCGTTTCGACGGTGAAGGGCGCGGGTCGGGTCGATGCGGCGGTGGGCGCGGGGCTCCGGTTCGAGCAGTTCGGCGTCGAGTATGCCGGCATCGCGCTCGCCACGGTGCGGCGGATGGTCCCAGCCATGACCTTGGTGGGCGAGCTGGAGGCCGCGGGCACGCTCTCAGGGCCGCTGCTCGACGCACAGTTCTCGGGGACCCTGCGTCATCACGACGGCGCGCGGCCGGTGAGCGTGGTGCGCGGTACACTGCGGCTGGATAACCGGGGCGACACGCTGGGGGTCTTCGCCGACGTCATCGCCGACACGCTCAGCTTCGACGGCCTGCGCGGGGGTTTCCCCGGAATGCCGCTCGTGGGCGCCGTGGCGGGGCCAGTGCGGCTCGCCGGCAGCGTGGCCGACCTCGACACGCACGTCGATTGGTCCGTCGCGGGCGACGGCGGGCATGTGCGCTTCGACGGCCGGCTCGTGCTCCTGCCGGACCAGACCGGCGCCCGGGCGGCGACCCTCGACCTGCGCGACGTGAACCTGGCGCACTGGCTCCGCAACGGGCCGCACTCGCGGCTCAACGTCACGGCGTCGGGCGACGTCGTGGCCGACACGACGGGTGACGCCCAGGGCGCGCTGCGAGTGCGGCTCGCGCCGTCGCTGTTTGCCGGGACGGTGATCGACAGCGGCGCCGCCGCGCTGCGGTTCGCCGGCCGCCAACTGCTGCTCGACTCCCTGCGCCTGCGGCAGCCGGGACTCTACACGACGGCGCAGGGCGGGCTCGGCCTCCAGGGCCCGGCGCGCGGCGTGGTCAACGTGGACTTCGAGGCCGACAGCCTCAGCTCGCTCGACTCCCTGGCGGGGTGGATCACCCACAGCGTGGCGGCGGCGGGCGGCGAGCATGAGGGGCTGCGCGGCTCCGCCCGCGGGCGGATCACACTCGCAGGATCGCTCGACTCGCTCGCCTTCGAGGGGCGCGTGAACGGCGACAACCTGCAATGGCGCGGCTGGCAGGTCACCGCCGGACGGCTGCATTTCGTGTGGACGCCCCGAGCGGGCGCTCCCTTCGCGGTGGAGGGCGCGCTCGACTCGCTCGCTCATGGCCGGTTGGGCTTCGGCGCGGCGAGCTTCGCGGCGCGCGGTGTGACCGACTCGCTGACCTGGTTCGCGCGCTCGCGGGTGGGCGACGTCGGCGCGTTCCTCGCGGGCGGTCGCTACGCCCGCCGCGGGGACACGACCGCGGTCGGCATCGATTCCCTGGCGGTGCTGTTGCCGGAGGGGGTGTGGCTCCTCGACGCGCCGACGGCCCTCGTGGTGGACGATTCGGCGGCGCGTCTCCCCGGGTTGGCCCTGCACAGCGCGACCGGGACGGGCAAACTCACCGCGCGCGTCAACCTCCCGGCGCACGGTGACGGGACGGCGAACATCCAGCTCGAAGGATTTCCGCTCGCGGGGGTCTACGCCCTCCTGGAGGACGACACCACCGGCGTGGCCGGCACGGTCACGGCGACGCTCGGCATCACCGGCACGCGCGCGGCACCGCGATATACGGGTTCGTTTTCGCTCTCCAACGGCGCTATCGGGGCGTTTCGCATTCCGTTCCTCGACGGCTCGGTGAACTACGCGGACCACCGCCTCGACGCGGCCGCGCACCTGTGGCGCGAGGGGCGGCAGATCCTGAGCGTGGAGACGCACCTGCCGCTCGACCTGGCGCTCGTGTCCGTGCCGCACCGCCGGCTCGACGACACCCTGACGGTGCGGGCCACCGGTGACAGCGTGGACCTGTCGGTGCTCGAGGCGATCACGCCGGTGCTGCACAGCGTCAGCGGCACCGCCACGCTGGATGTCGGCATCCGCGGCACGTGGAACGCGCCGCGCATGCAGGGACATGTGGCCGTGGCCAACGGCGCCGCCACCCTGTCCACGTTAGGCGTGCGTTACGCGGGGGTGAACGGGCGCTTCACGTTGGCTGGCGACACGATCCGCATCGATACGCTGGAGGTGCGCGGCGACAAGGGCCGGGCCGCGGTGGGGGGGTTCGTGCGGTTGGAGCAGCTCACGAGTCCCGTCCTGGGCCTCGCGATCCGCGCCCAGGACTTCAAGGCCCTGGACGTTCCTTACTACCTGACGCTCACGGCGACCGGCGATCTCACTCTGACCGGGCCGGTCATCGGGGCGACCCTGCGGGGCCGCGCCACGGTGACGAGCGGCGTGCTGCACTTCGCCGACCTCGTCAACAAGCGCATCGTGAACTTCGACGAGCCCTGGGCGGCGTCGTTGATCGATACGTCGCTCGCCCAGGTCATCCGCAGACAGCAGCTCGGGCCGGCGTTCGAGAGCGTGTTCTTCGACAGCCTGCGCATCGACAACCTGCAGCTTCAGATGGGCAGCGATGCGTGGCTGCGCTCGACCGAAGCCAACATCCAGCTGACGGGCGGGGTCACGGTCAGCAAGCGGCGCGCCGTGTACGAGGTGACGGGGACGCTGCAGGCGCCGCGCGGCACCTACCGCCTGGTGGTGCCGCCGTTGTCGCGCGAATTCGTGGTCACGCGCGGCACCGTCCACTATTTCGGCACGCCGGACCTCGACGCCGCGCTGGATATCGAGGCGCGCCACGTCGTGCACCCGGTGGCGAGCCAGAGCGACCAGGGGGACATCACGATCATCGCCCGCATCACGGGTACGCTGCTCGTGCCTCGGCTCACCCTCGAGGCCGAGCGGCGGGACTTGTCGCAGACCGAAATCATTTCCTATCTGCTGTTCGGTAAACCGAGCTTCGAGTTGTCGGGAGGGCCGGGCGGGTTCGGCGGGCAGACCTCGGCGGTCAAGAGCGCCGTCGCCAACATTGTCTCAGGCGAGCTCGAGCGCACGCTCGTCTCCGACCTGGGCGTCCCGCTCGATTACGTGGAGATCAGCCCGGGCGATCCCGCCGATCCCTTGTCCGGCGCCCAGGTCGAGGCCGGGTGGCAGATCGGCCGCAAGACATTCCTGATAGTGAATGCGGGCTTCTGCCCGAACCGTCCCGTGGCGATCAACAATACGCTGGGGGCGAGCTTCCAAGTCCGGCTGAGCCCCGAGTGGCGCACGGAAGCGAGCTTCGAACCGGTCCGAACCTGTACCGATCCTCTCTTGCAGCAGTCCTTCGGACGGCAGGTGGGTCTCGACCTCTTCTGGGAACGGCGCTACTGAGGTGACGCGCGCCCTCCTGATCACCAACCCTGCCGCCGCTCGCACCGATGCGCGCGCCGTCACGGCCGTGCGCGAGACGCTGCGCCGCGGCGGCTGGGATGTGGACGTGCTCGCCACCGCCGGCCCGGGGGATGCGCGCCGCTTCGCGTCGGAGATGAAGGGCTCGGGATACGACGCGGTGATCTGCTACGGTGGCGACGGCACCGCCATGCAGGTGGCTGCGGGCGTCGCCGGCACGGAGATCCCGCTCGGCATCATCCCGGGCGGCACGGGCAACATCCTGGCGCGCAACCTGCGCCTGCCCACCGACCCCGGCGCCGCGGCGCGGCTGCTGCTCACCGCCCGCCGGATGCCGATCGATCTGGGGTTGGTGGAGCGCGCCGACGGCCTGCACTACTTCGCGGTCTGCTGCGGCGCGGGGTTCGACGCGGAGCTGATGGTCGCGACCGACGCCACATCCAAGCGCCGCTGGAAGATGGCCGCGTACGTGGGCGCCGCGTTCGCCGCGCTGCCGCGGGTCCAGAGCGTGCGACACCGGGTGGTGGTGGACGGCGTGGTGCACGACGTGCGCGCCGCCATGGTGTTGATCGCCAACTGCGGCGAGCTGTTCCCGCCCTTCGTCAAGATCCACCACGAAGTGCACCCCGACGACGGCTGGCTCGACGTGGTGGCGCTGCGCGCCGACGGCGCGATGGACGGCGTCGCGTCTTTCCTGGAGCTGGTGCTGGGATCGAAGGAGGGCTCGCCGCGCGTGTGGTTCGGGCGCGGGCGGACGATCCGTGTAGAGGTGGAGGACGGGCCGGCGCGGGCCGTGCAGCTCGACGGTGAGCCGGTGGGCACGACGCCGCTGGAAGCGCGCCTGATGCCGCACGCGCTGACGATGCTGGTGGCGCCCGCGATGGCGTCGAACGGGAGGGGTGGCCGTGGCCAATAGCCTGCTGCTGGTGGACGACGATCCCGCGGTGCTGCGCGCCGTGGGCAACTACTTCGAGAGCATCGGCACCGAGGTGTATCGCGCCAGCTCCGCCGCGGCCGGGCTGGAGGCGTACGAGCGCGCGCGGCCCGACGTTGTCATTCTCGACATGGGCTTGCCCGACGCGAACGGGTTGGAAGTCCTGGAGCACCTGCGCGGGCAAGGCGTCGCCGTGATCATGTTGACGGGGCAGGGCGACATCGAGACCGCCGTGCGCGCCATGCAGCTCGGCGCCGAGAACTTTCTCACCAAGCCGATCGACATGCCGCACCTGGCGGCCGCGACCACGCGCGTCGCCGAGAAAGTGCGGCTCAAGCGCCAGAATCAGCTGCTGCGCTCGCGCGATCACGCAGGGGAGAGCGTCACCGGTCTGGGCGTGTCACCGCAGATGGGCGACCTGGGACGCCAGATCGAGCTGCTCGCGGCAAGCGAGCGGACCACCGTGCTGCTCACGGGCGAGAGTGGCACCGGCAAAGGCTGGGTGGCGAGCCTGGTGCACAATCTCAGCCCCCGCAAAGCGGGACCGTTCGTGGACGTCAACTGCGCCGGCCTGTCGGCGACGTTCCTCGAATCGGAGCTGTTCGGCCACGAGAAGGGCGCGTTCACCGACGCCAAAGAGCGCAAGCAGGGCCTGTTCGAGCTGGCCGACGGCGGCACCATTTTCCTGGACGAGATCGGCGATCTGGCGGGCGAGCTGCAGCCCAAGCTGCTCAAAGTGCTCGAGACCAAGACATTCCGGCGCCTGGGCGGCACGCGCGAGCTGAAAGTGGATGTGCGGCTGGTCGCCGCCACCAACCGCGACTTGATCAAGGACGTGGAGGGCGGGCGTTTCCGGGAGGACCTGTACTACCGGCTCAGCGTGATGCCGCTGCACCTGCCGGCCGTGCGCGACCGCTCGCGCGAGGACCGCCACGCATTGATCGAGCGCATCCTGAGCGAGATCCGGCCGCAGCTGCCGGGCTCGCCGGCGGACACCGACGGCGAAGCGCTGGAGCGGTTGCTGGGGGCGCCGTGGCCCGGGAACATCCGCGAGATGCGCAACGTCTTAGAGCGGGCGCTGATCCTGGCGCGCGGCCAACCCGCAATCCTCCCTGAGCACCTGCCGCAGGATTTGCGGCCGAAGCCGGGCGGCGGCGACCGGCGCCACCACGCGCAGTCGCTGGCCGACGTGGAACGGACCTATATCGAGCGGGCGTTACGCTTCCATGGCGGCAACCGCACGCGGGCGGCCAAAGAGCTCGGCATATCGCGCGCGACGCTGATCAATAAGATTAAGACGTACGGGCTCGACCTCTGAGGGGCATATGGCGGAGAAGCCGGAAAAGCCGGTCCTGAAGGAACACGATGGGATGACGTGTCGCGCGTGCGGCAACGAGGAGCGCGCGTCGGAGGGCTATCCCTGTGCCGACTGTGGCACCTTCATCTGTATCATCTGCACGTTCCGCGGCGTGACGCTGTGCAAGGCCTGCCAGGAGAAAGCGGACGCGGCCAAGAAGGCCTAGACGCGCCGCCGCTTGATTTCCGACTCCAAGTCCGGCACCGACTCCCCCAGCTCTTTGGCGAGACGCTGAATCGCGTCGGCCGCGCCCGGCCAATCACGCGCCGCGGCCAGCGCGTCCAGCGCGATCACTTCGATGGCCGTGGTGCGCTCTTCCAGGTCGCGCGTGCGCACGGCGACTTCCCGTGCCAGCCACTGCTCGAGGTTGCGGCGGTCGAGCTCGAGCTGGCGGCGGCGCAGCGCCGTCTGCAGCGACACTTCCAGCTCGTCCAGGTCGACCGGTTTGATCAGGTAATCGTAGGCGCCGAGCTTGAGGCACTCGATCGCGGTGCGCGGCTCGTCGATCGCGGTAAGCATGATGATGGCGAGGTGCGGATCGGCCGCGAGCGCCTTGGGCACGAGATCGGTGCCGCTCATCTGCGGCATGCGGATGTCGCACAGCATCGCCTGCGCCTGGCTCGCGCCGAGACGCTCGAGGGCGATGGGACCGCTCTCGGCCTGCACCACGCGGTAGCCCAGGCGCGACAGGAAGCGGTCGAGCGCCTGCCGGATGCCCTCTTCGTCGTCCACGACGAGCACTGTCGTGGGCGCTGTGTTGGCGGCGGGATCGCTCATGGCGCGAAGGTAATGACTAAATTGGCATCGTGCCAACCCTGACTGCCGTTTCCGGTATCGCCGTCGGTCACTGGACACACGCGAGCGGCGCCACCGGCTGCACCGTGGTGCTGGCGCCGCCGGGCGGCATGCGCGCGGCGGCAGTGACGCGCGGCCGCGCCACCGGCACGCGCGAGCTCGACGCGCTCCATCCCGGCCATCTCGTCCCGCGCATCGATGCGATTCTGCTCACCGGCGGCTCGGCGTACGGCCTGGGCGCGGCGGACGGCGTGATGGCCTGGCTGCGCGCGCGCGGCCGCGGCTTCCCCGTGCGCCCCGGTGAAGTCGTCCCCATCGTTCCCACGGCGGTCCTCTTCGATCTCGGTGCGATGGGCGGCGAGAGCCGCTGGCCCGGCCCGGCCGACGCGTCGCAGGCCTGCGACGCGGTGGGCGCTCCGATCGCGGAAGGCTCGGTCGGCGCGGGAGCCGGCGCCACCGTCGGCAAGGTCGCAGGGATCGCGCGGGCGATGAAGTCGGGGCTGGGGACGTGGGCGCAGACGGCGGGCGGCGTGACCGTGGGCGCGCTCGTCGTGGTGAATGCCGTGGGCGACGTGCGCGACGCCACGGGCGCAATCGTCGCGGGCGCGCGCGACGAGCGCGGCGGCTTCGTGGATGCACTCGCCTACCTCGCCACCGGCCGCGCGCCGTTCGGCGTCGAGCCGCCGCGCACCAACACGACACTTGCGGTCGTCGCGACGGACGCCGATCTCGACCGCGTCGAGCTGCAAGGCCTGGCGCAGGCCGCGGGCGACGCGCTGGCCCGCCGCATCACGCCGTACGGCACGCTGTTCGACGGCGACGTGGTGTTCGCGGTGAGCACGGCCAAAGCCAAGCCCGCGTCGCCGCTGCAGGTCGAGGCCCTCGCCGCGGCCGTCGTGCCCGAGGCGGTGGAGCGCGCCGTGCGCCTGGCGCGCGGCACGCCCGAGCTCCCCGGGCTCGCCGATCGCAAATGACCGACGCTCTCGACCAGGTGATCGAGAACGCGCGGCGCCGCTTGGTGCCGGACCCGCGGCTGGGCGTACTCGAGATCGAGCGCGGTGCGGCGCTCGGTGGCGTCACGACGCATCGCGACACGCGCGACGCCTTACGCCGCGCCGCGGCCGATGTCGGATTGGCCGCCACCATCCGCCTGCTCCCCGACGACGATGCCGCCGCCCGCGCGGCGCCTGCCGCCGTGGTCACGGCGGCGTTGGCGCCGCTATTGTCGGCACCGCGCGCCGCGGGCGAGCGCGTGACCGAGGCGCTGCACGGCGAGACGCTGGCGGTGCTGGAAGTCCGCGGCGCCTGGCTGCGCGTGCGCGCGGCCGACGGCTATCACGCCTGGGTGCACTCGGGCTATGTCGCCACGGGCACGGCCGAGTGGGGCGACGACTGGAGCGGCCGGGCGACCGCGCGCGCCCTCGGCGCCGAGGTAATTGCGGAGGACAAGCGGCCGCTGCGGTTGCCCGAAGGCGCGCGCGTCGCCGCCCGGCGTGACGGATCCCTGGAGTTGGCGGACGGCCGCTCGGCGCGGTTGAGCGCAGGGGTGGTGCAGCCCGAGGCCGACGTGCGATCCGAGGCGCTGCGCACGCCGCCGCCCGAGTGGGCGCTGCGCCGCTACGCGGGCGCTCCGTATCTGTGGGGCGGCCGCACCCAATGGGGGATCGACTGCTCCGGCCTGGCCCAGGCCGTCTACGCCGCGCGCGGTGTGGCGCTGCCGCGCGATTCCGACCTGCAGGCCCTCGCCGGGCGCGACGTGGCCCTCTCCGACGACGCGGCCGGGTACGAAGTGGGCGACCTGCTGTTTTTCGCGGGCGGCATGCGGGTGGATCACGTCGCGATTTGGGCGGGCGCCGGGCGGGTGGTGCATTCCGCGCTGTCGCGCGGCGGCGTCGTCGCCGACGACTACTTCGGCGAGACGCCCATCGGCCGGCGCTTGCGCAAGGAAATCGTGGCGGTGCGACGCGTTTATCTTTCGCCGCAATGAAACTCGTTCTCTTCGACATCGACGGCACCATTCTCTGGACCGACGGCGCCGGCCGCCGCGCGATTCACCGCGCCCTGCTCGACGTGACCGGGACGGCGGGGCCGATCGAGTCGTACCGCTTCGACGGCAAGACCGACCCGCAGATCGTGCGCGAGCTGCTGGCCGCCGCCGGGCACGCCGACGCGGAGAACGAGACGCGGGTGGCGGCCGTATGCCGCCGCTACGTGGACCTGCTGAAACTGGAGCTGGCCCGGAGCGAGCAGCGCACCACGCTGTTCCCCGGCGTGCGCGAGCTGCTGACGGCGCTGGAGCCGTACGAACGGGCGGAACAGGCGCTGGTGGGCTTGCTCACCGGCAACGTGCGCGACGGTGCGGCGTTGAAGCTCGCATCCGCCGGCATCGCGCCGGAGCGCTTCGCCGTCGGCGCGTACGGATCGGACTCGCACCGCCGGCCCGACCTGCCCGCGGTGGCGGCGCGGCGCGCGCAGGAGCGCACCGGCCGCGCGGTGACCGGGCGCGACGTGGTGATCATCGGCGACACGCCCGACGACGTCGCCTGCGGCCGGCCGATGGGCGCGACGGTGGTGGCGGTCGCGACGGGGCATTACGACACCGCGGCGCTCGCCGCGGCCGGCGCCACGCATGTCTTCGCATCGCTCGCCAACACGGCGGCCGTGCTCGAGGCGATTCTGGGATGACGCCGCACGACGAGCTCGAGCTGAAGGCGCGCGTGGACGACCCCGCGGCCGTCACGGCGGCGCTGCGGCGCGCCGGGGCCCACCTCGAGTTTCGCGGCGCGATGCGCGACCGCCGGTTTGATCGCAAGAACAAGCTCACGGACCGCGACGAAGTGCTGCGCTTGCGGGTGTACGAACCGGCGGACGGCAGCCCGGCGTGGGGTGTGCTGGGATGGAAGGGCCCGGTGAGCGCGCGCAACGGCTACAAGCACCGCGCCGAGACCGAGACGCGCGTGGCCGATGCCGGCACGGTCCTCACGATCTTCGAGCGCCTCGGCTACGAGGTGATCCTCTCAATCGACCGGCGCATCGAGACGTGGTTGTTGGGCGGCGCCGTGTGCCGACTGGAGTGGTATCCGGCGATGGACGTGCTCCTGGAGGTCGAGGGAGAACCGGCGGCGATCGAACGCGCCGTGGCTGTCACGGGCGTGCCGCGAAATCAGTTCCTTCCCGAATCGCTGCCGTTCTTCGTCACCCAGTACGAAGCGCGCACCGGCGCGCGCGCCGCGCTCGCGGGCGCGGTGCCGGCGTGAGCGCCGCGATGAAGATCCCGATGCCGTTGCGCGTGCCGGAGCTGGCGCCGTCGCTGGGCCGCTTGATCGTGCCCCGCCATCTCGAGCCGCTATGGGTGCCGCTGGACGACGTGCGCGAGGAGCTGGCCACCGTCGTTCTCGAGCTGGGTGGCGAAGCGCGGCGCGCGGCGGCGGAAGAGGATCGCGATGCGGCGCTCGCCGCGCTGTCGCGCAAGACGTGGCTCGGCGCGTGGGAGCGGGCCGTGCGGCGCGCGGCCGAGCGCGTGGCGGCGGCGCTGGACCAGACGATCGACGTGACGGCGGCGCGCCTGCGGATGGCGGCGCGGCGCCGGCGGCGGCTCTTCCTCTCTATTGCCGAGCGACGTGCCGTCGCGGCCCGGCTGGGCACCGGCGGCGCGCCGTTCGTGGCCGCGCTCGACGCGCTGGACGGCGCCGCGCGCGGCGCGCGCGACGCCAGCGTCCTCGACCATGCCGCGCACGAAGCCTGGCAGGAGGCGTTACGCACCGCGGCGCGGCGGCTCGAGGCTGCGTGGCTGGCCCTGGAGCAGCAAGTGGCGGCGGAGCGCGGTCGCTGGGAGCCCGAGCTTGCCGAGATCGGACGGTGGCGCCCGTCGCTCGTGCCGGTCGTGTTGTGGTGGCTGCCCGTGGCGGCAGTGCTCGTCTGGCTGGGCCTCGTACTCGGCGGCTACCTTCCGGCACCTCAATGGCTCGCCGCGCGCTTGGGCTTCTAGCCGGTTTGGCCGCGGCGGCGCTCCCCGCCGCCGCGCAACACCTCCGTCTCGCGCAGGTGGCGATCCACGGGCGCGCCGGGTTGGACTCGCTCGCCCGGCTCGGCTTTGAGGTGGCGGACGTGCGGCGCGTGGGCGGCGCGCTCTACGCCGTGATCGTCGTTGACGACGCCGGGGCCACGAGGCTCGGTG
>DATLWA010000289.1:0-3287 GCA_035576905.1 Gemmatimonadales bacterium | reverse complement strand
CGCTTCACGCTGCACTGCCAGGACGCGGACCGCCTGATCGCCGCGCTGGCGCCGGGCGCGCCCGAGGTCTCGCTCGAGGAAGCGCAGCGCTTGGCCGAGGAGCTGCGGATGCGCGACGACGTATTCCCCGACGTCCTCGCGAGCGTGACGGTAGCACTGGGCGCGTGAACAGCCTCTCGGGCTCGGTCGTCATCCACGGCCACTTCTACCAGCCGCCGCGTGAAGATCCGTGGCTTGACGAGCTGGAGACGGAAGCCTCAGCGGCGCCATTCCACGACTGGAACGAGCGCATCGAGCGCGAGTGCTACCGCGCGGTGGTGGCGGCCCGCCGGTACGCGCCCGACGGACGGATCGCCCAGATCGTCAACACGCTCGCCGAGATGAGCTTCGACGTCGGGCCCACCCTGCTCGAGTGGCTGGAGTCGCACGCGCCGCGGACCTATGCGGCGATTCTCGAGGCCGACCGCGTCAGTCGCGACCGTCACGACGGGCACGGCAACGCGATCGCCATGCCCTATCACCACGCGATTCTGCCGCTCGCCTCCCGCCGCGACAAGGTCACAGAGGTCCGCTGGGGCATCGCCGATTTCCGGCGCCGCTTCGGGCGCGAGCCGGCCGGCATGTGGCTGCCGGAGACCGCCGTCGATGCCGAGACGCTGGATGTCCTGGCCGCGGCCGGAATGCAGTTCACGGTGCTCGCCCCGCACCAGGTCGCGCGCGCGCCGGCGGGCGGCTTGCCGGGGCGCTACCGCACGACGGGCGGCCGCACCATCGCCCTCTTCATCTATGATGGCGCCATCTCGCACGACGTGGCATTCGGCGGCCTGCTGCGGAATGCCCACGCGTGGGCGGAGCGTCTCCTCGCCCCCGATCCCTCGGGTGCCGCGCGGCGGCTCGTCGCGCTCGCGACCGATGGCGAGACGTACGGACATCATCACAAGTTCGGAGAGGTGGCGTTGGCGTGGGTGCTGGGCGAGCTGCCGCGGCGCAACGCGCGCGTGGAGAATTTCGCCGCCTTTCTCGCGCGGCACCCCGCCGAGCAGGACGTCGACCTGGTCGCGCCGAGCTCCTGGAGTTGTCCCCATGGCGTCGAGCGCTGGCGATCGGACTGCGGCTGCCGCAGCGCGCCGGAGTGGGCCACCAACCAGCGCTGGCGCGCGCCCCTGCGGCACGGCTTCGATTG
This sequence comes from Gemmatimonadales bacterium, assembly GCA_035576905.1. Classification (GTDB taxonomy): domain Bacteria; phylum Gemmatimonadota; class Gemmatimonadetes; order Gemmatimonadales; family GWC2-71-9; genus DATLWA01. The sequence continues at coordinate 2,104 of DATLWA010000289.1, read as the reverse complement.
GCTGGCGGGAGAGCTGCATGCCGTGTTCGAGAGCGAGGGGACCGCGTTGCTGGGCGATCCGTGGGCCGCGCGCGACGCGTACGGGGACGCCGTGACTCACGACGGCCCGGTGCGGACGCGCGAGCTGCTCGAGCTGGAGCGCAACGCCCTGCGGATGTTCACGTCGTGCGGCTGGTTCTTCGACGACATCGCAGGGATAGAAGCGCTCCAGGTGCTGCGCTACGCGGCGCGGGCGATCGAGCTGGCGGGGCCCGCGGCCGAGCGCTTGGAGGCCGGCTTGCTCCAGCGCCTGGCGCAGGCCGAGAGCAACGATGCGAGTGCCGGCACCGGGCGCGATCTCTACCTGAGTGCCGTGAAGCCCCGGGTGGCTGCGCCGCTCCGCGTCGCCGCGGGCGTTGCGGCCGCGGGGCAGTGGGACGCGGCAGCCGCGGCGGCGCCCGGCGCGTACCAGACGCAACGCACCGGAGATCGCGTCCTCCTCACGCACCGGCGCACCGGGCGGGAGTACGGTTTCAAGGTGTCGGTCCACGGGTCGGGCGCCGCGGACTTAGGCGTCGCCGTCACTTCGCTCGATGACCTTGGCGATGCGCAACTCGGTCTCGCGGATCTCCCCGAGCGAGCCCGTCTGGCGATTGTCGCCGCGCTGCGGCGGCAGATCATCGAACGTTCCTTCACGGCAGCCGAGCAGGCCGAGCTGGCCGGCGGAGCGGCCGACCTGCCGCATGTGGCGGGTCGGGCGCTGCTGCGGGCGGTGTCGGCGCTCGCGCACGACCAGTCACCGGGGGCGCTCATGGCCGTCAGGGACCTCGCCGCGCTGTTCGATCTCCAGGGCTTCAACATTCCCTTCGATGTCCAGACCGAGTTCGCGCGGATTCGCGCGCAGGCGCCACGCGACCTCGCTTGGCGGCTCGGCTTCGCGGAGGCGGACTAAATGGCGCGCAGTGTCGCGTTCGCCGGTTTGGCGGCTCTGACTCTCGCGGCGACACCTGCCACGGCGCAACGCCAACGACTGTCCATGGACCCCGGCTGGCATTTCACCCTCGGCGACCCCAAGGGCGCCGAGCAAGCGGGGTTCGACGATCGCGCGTGGCGCCGGCTCGATTTGCCGCACGATTGGAGCATCGAAGGCACGCCTAGTCAGGACGCGCCGGCGGGCGGACGCGGCGGCTACTTCCCGACCGGCATCGGTTGGTATCGCAAGGCGTTTCGTATGCCGCCGGGTGCGGCGGGCCACGCGGCGTGGCTCGAGTTCGACGGCGTGTACATGAACAGCGACGTCTGGATCAACGGCGTCCACCTCGGCAAGCGCCCCTACGGCTACATCAGTTTCGCCTACGACATCACCCAGCATCTCGTCGCGGGTGTCAACGTCGTCGCCGTACGCGTGGACAATTCGCTCCAGCCCAACTCGCGCTGGTACTCAGGCAGCGGCATCTACCGCCACGTGTGGCTCGAGATCGTGGATCCGCTGCACGTCGCCCATTGGGGCACGTATGTGACGACGCCCACGGCCGACTCGACGGGCGCGACTGTGGTGATCCACACGCGCGTCGACAACGACCGTCGCGCGGCGCGCGGCGGCGTTCTCCGCACGACGATCCTCGATCCCGAAGGCCGGCAGGTCGCACTCACGGATGCGACCTTCTCGCTGGCCACGGGAGCCAACACCGAGATCGAGCACCGGTTGCAGGTCAAGGCGCCGCGGCTGTGGTCGGTCCAAACGCCGACGCTGTACACCGTGCGCTCCGAAGTGCTGGCCAACGGCCGCGTCGTGGACGTCGTCACCACGTCCTTCGGCATCCGCTCGATCGCCTATGACAAGGACAAGGGCTTCCTCCTCAACGGCGTGCGCGTGAAAATGCGGGGCGTGAATCTGCACCACGACGCGGGCGCCCTGGGGGCGGCGGTGCCGGAGCGCGTGTGGGAGCGCCGACTGCAGCTGCTCAAGGCGATGGGCGCCAATGCCATCCGCACGTCGCACAACCCGCCGGCGCCCGAGTTCCTCGATCTGTGCGACCGCCTGGGGTTCCTGGTGATGGCCGAGGCGTTCGACGAGTGGACGTTCGGCAAGGTGCCCGAGGGCTATCACAAGTATTTCGCGGAA
>DATLWA010000288.1:0-8949 GCA_035576905.1 Gemmatimonadales bacterium | reverse complement strand
CGCCAGGTCCCAGCCCAACACCACCACGGTGACGCCGGCCTTCGATTCCTCCGCCCGTTCACGGCGGAGGAATCGAAGGCCGGCGTCACCGTGGTGGTGTTGGGCTGGGACCTGGCGCAGAAACTGTTCCAGGACCTCAATCCCATCGGCCGCAGCGTGAAGATCCACGGCATCCCCTACCGCGTGATCGGTGTGGTGGAGCGGCAAGGCAACCTGCTGGGCATCTCGCTCGACAAGTTCGTGGTGGCCCCTGCCCTGTCGCCGATTCAGCGCGAGGTGAACCCGCCCGGCGTGGTGGACGCGGTGATCATCAAGGCCGCCTCCGAGCCCGACATGCGGGAGGCGATGGACCAGACCGAAGCCATCATGCGCAGCCGGCGCCACCTGCGGCCGCGCCAGGACGACAACTTCGCGATGGAGACGTCGGAGGGCGTCCTCGACTTCTGGAACAAGCTCAGCAAGATCCTCTATGTCGTGGGCCCGGGCCTCGTGGGCGTGGCCCTGGTCGTGGGCGGCATCGTGATCATGAACATCATGCTGATGGCGGTGGCCGAGCGGACGCGCGAGATCGGCATACGCAAGTCGCTGGGCGCCCGCCGCCGCGACATCATGCGCCAGTTCCTGGCTGAGTCCGTGGCGCTCGCGACGGTGGGCGCGAGCCTCGGCATTCTGACCGGCGTCGTGCTATCGTTCCTGTTGAAGGTGGCGACGCCGCTGCCCGCCGTCGTGTCGCCGTTTTCGATCGTCCTCGGCGTCGTCGTCGGCGGCGGCGTGGGCGTCGTCGCCGGCGTGTACCCGGCAAGCCGCGCGTCGCGGCTCGATCCGATCGCGGCCTTGCGCCAGGAGTGAGTCCATGACCCCGCTGCTCGAAGGCGTCGGTATCGCACTGGAATCGCTGCGCGCGCACAAGGCGCGGGCCGCCCTGACCATCCTGGGCGTCGCGATCGGCGTGATGGTCGTGATGGTCATCGGCGCGATCATCAGCGGATTCAATAAGGGCGTCTCCGACATGTTGGAGCAGTCGGGCCCCAAGACGTTCTGGGTGGGCCGCTACTTCTCGGCCGGCGTCAACATCTCCGACGGCTCCGACGAGATGAGCCCGTGGCGCCACAATCCGCCGGTCTCGATCGACGACGCGCGCGTGATCTCCAAGTTGGCGTCGGTCGCCTGGGTCGCGGTGGACGAGGGCGGCCAGGCCGACATCACGTTCGGCGACAAGGCGCAACACGGCGTGCGCATCAACGGGCGCAGCGCCGCCTGGCCCAACGTGGCCGGCGGCGACATCTCCCCGGGCCGCTCGTTCACGGAAGTCGAGGACGCGGCGGGCAGCCAGGTGGTGGTGATCAATGAGAAGTTGGACGAGCTGCTGTTCGACCAGATGGATCCCATCGGCAAGCGCGTCCACATCGGCGGGCTGCCCTACACCGTCATCGGCGTGTTCAATGATCCGCCGCAGTTGTTCGGCGGGCAGCCGTCGCCCGAGGCGGTCATCCCGCACGGCGCGCTCGTGAAGTACGTGCGCTACTGGAAGGGGTGGATGGATCTGCTTGTGGGCCCGACACCCACGGCGACCACGGCGCAGGCCATGGAGGACGTCACCGAAGCGCTGCGCCTGCAGCGACGGCTGCGGCCCGGCCAGGAGAACAACTTCGCCGTCGTGAGCCAGGAAAAGATCCTGGAGAAGCTCGCAAGCATGACGTTGATCATTCGCGTGGTCATGCTGGCGCTTTCCGGAGTCGCGCTGATGGTCGGCGGCGTCGGGGTGATCGCGATCATGATGATTTCGGTCACGGAGCGCACCCGCGAGATCGGCGTGCGCAAAGCGCTGGGCGCCACGCGCCGCGAGATCATGTGGCAATTCCTGGTCGAGGCCGCGACGCTCACACTGGTGGGCGGCATCGTCGGGATGATCGGCGGCGGCCTGGTGTCGCTGCTGCTCGCCGTGGCGACGCCCATTCCGGCGCACGTGCCGCTCGCTTCGGTGCTGGCGGCGCTCGCCGCCGCGGCGTTCACCGGCGTGGTGTTCGGCATCTACCCCGCCAACAAAGCGTCCCGCCTCGATCCCGTAGAAGCACTGCGGTATGAGTGATGAAGTCGCGCTGCTGGCGATCGCGGCTCATCGCGACGACGTCGAGCTGACCTGCGGCGGGACCCTCGCGAAGGCGGTGCAGCAAGGGCACCGCGTGGGCATCGTCGACCTCACCCAGGGCGAGACCGGCACACGCGGCGACGCGGCCACGCGCGCCGCCGAGGCGATGCGGGCGGCCACGGCGCTGGGCGTGCACGTGCGGCTCAACGCCGGCCTGCCCGATGCCCACCTGCATAACGACGAAGCGTCACGCGCCGTGGTGATCGAGCTCATCCGCCGCACGCGGCCGCGCGTCGTGATCCTGCCGTACGCCGCGGGGCGGCACCCCGACCATCGCATCGCCGCCGAGCTGGGACGCGACGCGTGCTACCTCGCGGGCCTCGCCAAGTACGGCGGCGCGGGCGCCCCCCACCGGCCGTTCAAGGTTCTGCACACCATGGCGTACCGCGAGGACCCGGTGAAGCCGTCGTTCGTGGTGGACGTCTCCGACAGTTTCGAAGCGAAGATGAAGGCGATCCGCTGCTACGCGTCGCAGTTCGACGGCGCCAAGGCGGCGGGCGAGATCCACCCCACCGGACAGGACCTGTACGAGTTGATCCGCATCCAGGGCGCCCACTATGGATCGCTGATCCGCCGGCCGTACGGCGAGCCCTACTTCACGCCGGAGACGGTCGCGGTGGACGACGTGCTGCAGCTTGGCGTGCAGTCCCTGTAGCCGATACATTGCGTCCCATGAGCAAGCGGCTGGTCTATCTCGACAACGCGGCTACCACGCCGGTGCGGCCCGAGGTGCTGGAGGCGATGCTGCCCTATCTGGGCGCAGAGGCCTTCGGGAACCCCTCCTCGGCGCACCGTTTCGGCCGGGCCGCGCGCGCGGGCATCGAAGAAGCCAAGCGCACGATCGCCGGCGTCCTGGGCGCCGAGCCGAACCAGGTGATTTTCACCTCGGGCGGGACGGAAGCGGACAACCTCGCGATCATCGGCGCGGCGCTGGCGGCCAAGGACCGGGGCGACCCGTTTCGCGTCGCCGTGTCGGCCATCGAGCACAAGGCGATCCTCGCCGCGGCCCACGCCGTGAAGCATCTGGGCGGCGAAGAAGTGATTCTGCCGGTCTCGAGCGCGGGTCTGGTGGACGAAGCGGCACTCGCGGCCGCTATCGCCGGCGGGCTCGCGGTCGTGAGTGTGATGTGGGTGAACAATGAAGTGGGCGTCGTCCAGCCCGTCGCCCGGCTCGCCGAGCGATGTCGTGCGGCGGGCGTGTGCTTCCATTCGGACGCCGTCCAGGCGTTCGGCAAGGTCCCCGTCTCGCTCTCCGACGTTCCCTGCACGCTGTTGACGATTTCCGGCCACAAGATCGGCGCGCCCAAGGGCATCGGCGCGCTGATCGTGCGCGACCGCCGCGCCGTCGAGGCGATCATCCACGGCGGCGGGCAACAGTTCGGGATCCGGCCGGGGACCGAGAACGTGCCGGGGATCATCGCGCTGGGCCGCGCGGTGGAGCTGGCGGCGGCCGAGCAGGCGGCGACCGCCGCGCGGCTGCAGGGCCTGCGCGACGACCTGGAGCGGCAGCTGCTCGCCGTCGTGCCCGACGCCGTGATCAACGCGTGGCACGCGCCGCGCGCGCCGCACGTCACCAACGTGTCCATTCCCGGCACCGACAGCGAAGCGCTGCTGATGCACCTCGACCTCGCCGGGATCGCCTGCTCCTCGGGCTCGGCGTGCAGCACCGGGGCCGTGGAGCCGTCGCACGTGCTGACCGCGATGGGCGTGCCGCCGGAGCTGGGCGTCGCCGCGCTGCGCTTCTCGTTGGGCAAGGAGAACACGGCCGAAGACGTCGACACGGTGATCGCCGCGGTGCCGAAGATCGTGGAGAAGGTGCGGTCGTTGAGCGCGGTGCTGCACCGATGAAGGGTCGCGTGCTCGTGGCGATGTCCGGCGGGGTGGACAGCTCCGTGGCCGCCGCGCTGCTCGTCGAACAGGGCTACGACGTCATCGGCGCGACGTTGAAGCTGTTCTGCTACGGCGACGACGTGCCCGACCGGCCCTGCTGCTCGCTCGATTCGATCACCGACGCGAAGCTGGTCGCGCACAAGCTCGGCATTCCCCACTACGTGCTCAACCTCGAAGACCGCTTCGGGCACGACGTGATCGACGACTTCGTGCAGGAGTACGCCCGCGGCCGCACGCCGATTCCCTGTGTGCGCTGTAACTCGTTCACCAAGTTCCGCGATCTGCTGTCGCACGCCGACGCGCTGGACTGCGAGTATCTGGCGACCGGCCACTACGTCACCGCGCGGGACGGCGCGCTGTACCGCGGCCGCGATCCCCAGAAGGATCAGTCGTACTTCCTGTGGGGCATCGACCGCGCGGTGGTGGGTCGCATGCTCGCGCCCGTGGGCGGGCTCACCAAGCAGGAGACGCGCGCCGTGGCCCGCAAGCTCGGCTTGGTCACGGCCGAGAAGATCGAATCGGTGGAGATCTGCTTCGTACCCGACGACGACTACGTGGCGGTGCTCGAGCAGCGCCTCCCCGCTGACGCGCCGGCGCTAACGCCCGGCCCGCTGGTCACGACGGCCGGCGCCGTGGTGGGCGAGCACGCCGGATTCGCACGCTACACGATCGGCCAGCGGCGCGGCCTGCCGGGCGGATTCGCCGAGCCGATGTACGTCGTCGCGATCCGGCCGGAGACGCGCGAGGTGGTGGTGGGCCCGGGTGAGGAGCTGTTCGGGCACAGCGTGACGCTCGACGAGGTGAACTGGCTCACCGAGCCCCTCGTCCCGGGGGATGTGGCGCGGGTGCAATGCCGCTACCGCGCCGCCGCCGTGCCCGGCACGGTGGACTCGCGCGACGCAGGCAGCCTCGTGCTGCGGCTGGCCGCGCCCGTGCGGGCGATCACGCCGGGCCAGTCGGGAGTCCTGTACGACGCGGACGACCGGCTGTTGGGCGGCGGACTCATCGGCTGACCCGTCGGGCTCTGGCCCGGCGCGGGTTTTCATGTTATTCGTACGGCCATGCGACCTCGCGTGGTCGTCCCCTGCGTGGTGCTGCTCGCCGGAGCGGTAGGCTGCTCCGACGCCGGCTCGACCGTGGTGCCGTTCGCGCCCGACGTCATCGCGGCCAACATCAGCGCGGCGACCGCCCCCCTTGCATCGCCGCTGTTCACGAGTTTCACCGGCCTGGGGTCGCTGATCCACGTCGCGGGCACCTCCCCCAGTGTGCCGTATTTCCCCGACTCGCTGCGCGGGCGCACGTTCACCTGGGATACGGCCGCCAACGCCTACGCCTTCACCAGCCAGGATACGGTCCCCGCTCGCGGCGTGCGCTTCATCTTGTACAACGCCGATTCGACCGGGCGCCCGATCGAGCCCACGGCGCAGCTCGGCAGCGCCGATTTTCAGGACGGCCCGGCCGATACCACGGCCCTGCACGTGCACGCGGCGGGCGGCGCTCCGCTGATCACGGTGGCCTACCTCCTGAGCGGCGCGTTCCACCCCGACTCGTTCCAGGCCACCGAGAACGGCTGCGTGTCCGCTGACGGCGGCGGCAACCTGTGCGCCATCGCGAGCGTGCAGCTGCGGACCGCCGCCGGCGACACGACCGTGATCGTCTCGGGTAGCGCGACCGCCACGGGCCTGGCGCTCACGTTCGATCTCACGTTCCACCTGTCCGCCGCGGGCCTGACGGATACCGTGGACGTGACCGCGCTCTCGGATATTCAATCGCAACAAATCCGCATGACGGGCACGACGCAATTCGGCAGCACCGTGAAAGCGGATCTGATTCTCAGCGTGAACGACCTGCCGTTCGCCACGGTGCGCGGCACGGGCACGCTGACGGTGCGCCGCTCCAACGGCGAGGCGTTGAGCGCCGAGGAGCAGGCCTTGATCGGCGCGATGTTCACGCTGCCGGGCGCGCTGTTCGACCTCGGCCGGACGCTGGCGCGTCCCGGCCAACACCTGCTCTCTTGAGCGAGGACGTTATGACCACCAGCCGCCGTCACTTCCTGCGCTCGCTGTTTGCCGCTTCGGCCGCGGTTCCGGCCTTCCGCAATGACACGCTCGACCGCGTCGGGCGCATCGTGGCGCGGGCCGGCCATACGTCGCCCGGCGACGGCGCCCAGGACGAAGATTTCTGGCGGGACATCCAGGCCGCGTTCAAGATCGATCGCACGCTCATCAATCTGAACAACGGCGGCGTGGCGCCGAGCCCCAAGGTGGTGCAGGACGCCCTCGAGCGTTACCTCGAGATCTCGAACCAGGCGCCCGCGATGACGATGTGGGCCTGGCTCGAGCCGCAGATCGAGTCGGTGCGGCGGCGCCTGGCGACCAATTTCGGGTGCGATCCCGAGGAGATGGCGATCACGCGCAACGCCAGCGAGGCGCTGGAGATCGTGCAGCTGGGCATGCCGCTGGAGCGCGGCGACGAGGTGCTGACGACGACGCAGGACTATCCCCGCATGATCACGACGTGGAAGCAGCGGGAGCGGCGCGACGGCATCGTGCTGAAGCAGATCACGTTCCCGGTCCCGCCGCCGTCGCCGGACGACCTGGTGCGGCGCTTCGCCGAAGGCATCACGCCCAAGACCAAGGTCATTCACGTCTGCCACATCACCAATCTCACGGGCCAGATCTTCCCGATCCGCCAGATCATGCAGCTGGCGCGGCCGCGGGGCATCGAGGTGATCGTGGACGGCGCGCACGCCTACGCGCAGTTCCCGTTCAAGCGCGACGAGCTGGACTGCGACTACTACGGCACGAGCCTGCACAAGTGGCTGACGGCGCCGATCGGCACCGGGTTCCTCTACGTCCGCAAGGAAAAAATCGCCAAGATCTGGCCGATGATGGCGGCGCCGCCGGAGATGAACGGCAACATCCGCAAGTTCGAGGAGATCGGGACGCATCCGGCCGCGAACCACAATGCGATCGCGGAGGCCGTCACGTTCTACGAGCAGATCGGCGGCGAGCGCAAGGCGGCGCGGCTGCGCTACCTGTACAACCGCTGGGCCAAGCGCCTGGAGAAGCTGCCCGGCGTGAAGGTGTTGACGTCGTACGATCCGGCGCAGTCCTGCGGCCTGGCGTCGTTCACGCCCGCCACGCTCGACGTGGGCAAAGTGGTGGGATTCCTGTGGGACAAGTACCGCATCATCGTGACGCCGATCGTGCACCCCGAATTCTCCTGCATCCGGGTGACGCCGAATGTGTATACGACACTGGATGAGATAGACCGGTTTGCCGGGGCGATGGAGGGACTCCTGGCGAGTGGGTTGCCAGTCACACAGTAGGCAGGCGCCAGAGTAGTTCCCAGACGCTCAAGTTAACAGTGGTTTCAAGGGGAGAGTGAACAGGTGAAGCCAATCTACTTGTTGCTTGCAACCACTGCGTTGATCGCCTGCGGCGGCGACACCGGCCAAAAACCGGCCGCCATCAACCGCGATACGCTCACCGAGCGGCAGCGCGACTCGGTGCTCGGCCAATCGCGCATTCCGGGCGCGTCGGGCGTCGCGAAAGCGATGCGCGTGGCGGATTCCACGAGCGCACGAGTGCAATCGACGGACACGATCCACTGAGGCGCTTCGGCACTGCCCTGGCGGCGCTCCTCGCCGCCTGCGGCCCGTCGGATCCCTGCCGTTCCCCGGCGTTCCGGGAGCTGCATCGCACGTCCGTGCCCTACGCCGGCGACTGGGTCATCGCCCGCGGTGACACGCTCACGCTGCCGCAGATGGGCGATCGGTTCCGCCTGCGCGCCCTGCGGCTCGATACCACCACCATCGTGGTGGGAAAGGGCTGCCAGTTCACTGGAGCGTTGTTATTCGTGGTGCCGCGGCGCGACACGTTCCCCGTGACGTGGTTCGGCCAGGCGGGATCGATCGCGCAAGCGGGACGCGTCATCATCATCGGCTGGCCCGTGGACCTCGGCCCGTTTTCGGGCATCGAAGCCATGCAGTGGGGCGATTCCCTGGTGGGCAACCTTTTGTTCGACGGACGCCTCGGCATTCAGGTCAAACCCGGCGTGACCGCGCAGTTCGTGGCGGGGCGCTCCCGCCCGCGGCCCCGCTAGCGATTATCTTTCGCGCATGACGCTGTCCGTTGCCGAGCGCGAGAGCCTGATCGAGCGATACGCCAACGGCCCGGCCGTCCTCAAGGCCGCGCTCGCGAAGATCCCCGCCGCCGCCATGCAGTGGCGCCCCGGTCCCGGGAAATGGTCGGCGCATGAAATCGTCGTCCACTGCGCCGACAGCGAGAGCAATTCACACGGCCGCATCCGGCATCTGCTGGCGGACGCCACGCCCGTCATTCAGGGGTACGACCAGGATCGCTGGGCGGGCGAGCTCGACTACCACACCCTGCCGCTCGAGCCGGCGCTCGCCACCACCACGGCCGTGCGCGCCAACACGGTACCGCTGCTGCGGCGCCTCTCGGAGGCGCAGTGGCGCAAGAGCGGTACCCACAGCGAATCGGGCCCGTATTCCATGGAGGACTGGCTCAAGGTCTACGCCGCCCACCTCGAGGGCCACGCGCGCCAGCTGGAGCGCAATCTCGCGGCTTGGAAGGAGCGTCAATGAGAGGGTTCCTCTTTCGCCTGGTGATCACGGCGCTGGGCCTGTGGCTCGCGGCCACGATCGTGCATGGTGTCTCCTTCACCGGCTGGGGCGCGCTCCTGGTCGCCGCGCTGGTGCTGGGGATCGTGAATGCCGTGATCCGGCCGATCCTCGTCTTCCTGACATTTCCGATCACACTGCTCACCCTCGGCCTCTTCATTCTGGTGGTGAACGGCATTTCCCTGGCGCTCGTCGCCTGGCTGGTGCCGGGCTTCCACGTCGCGGGCCTAGCCGCGGCGGTGCTGGGCGCGCTGGTCGTGAG
>DATLWA010000287.1:0-8271 GCA_035576905.1 Gemmatimonadales bacterium | reverse complement strand
CTCCTCGAGGCGATCGCCTGGGCGATCTACGGCACGCCGGCGGCGCGGGGCGACAAGGATTCCGTCCGCAACCTGCGCGCCAAACCGCGCTCGTCGGTCGAGGTCGAGCTGGTGTTTTCGCTGGGACGTCACGAGTACTCGGTGGTGCGCGGGCTGTACAAGGCCGAGCTGTACGAAGACCGCCAGCTCGTCGCCAACGCGCAGAAGGACGTGAGCCAGCGGCTCGAGCGCGTGCTGCGGATGACGCGCGAAGAGTTTTTCAACACCTACTTCACCGGTCAGAAGGATCTGACGGTGATGGCGAAGTTCGGGCCGAGCGAGCGCCGCCGGTTCCTGGCGCGCGTGCTCGGCTACGAGCGGCTGGAGCTGGCGCAGGAGGAGATTCGCACGCGCCGCAACTCGCTCGCCGACGAGCTGAAGGGCCTGGAGCAGGCGCTGCCGGACCGCGCCGTGCTGGAGGAGGAGCGCAAGGGAGCGGAGCAGCGCATCGCCGCCGCGCGCGAGGGCGCCCGCGCGGCCGAGGCGGCGCGGCGCGAAGCGCAGACGGTGTTCGATCTGGAGCAGCCGCGCTGGCAGGAATGGGTGGCGCGGCGCGAGCGCCTGCTGTCGCTCGACGGCGAGCTGCGGATGGCGCAACAGGCGGTGGAGACGGCGCGGCAGGAATTTCAACGCATCGACCGCGAGCTGGCGGAAGCCAAACACGCGCGCGACGAGCTGGCGCGCCTGGCGCCGCAGCTCGAGCCGGTGGAGCGGATCCGGCGCGAGCTGAGCGACCTGGAGCGCCTGCAGAGTGAGGAGGCGGCGCGGCGCGAGGAGCAGGCCAAGCTGGACGAGCTGCAGCGCCTGATCGACGGCCTGGAGCGGCGTCTGGCCGACCTCGCCCCGGCGGTGGAGGCCCTGCCCGCCGCGGAGCGCGATGCCAAAGATCTGGCGGAGCATCTGCGCGCCGCCGACGACGCGCTGCAGCAGCTGCACGCCGACTGGGTGCGGGAACAGGAGTACGCCACCGCCAAGCGGTCCGACCTGCGCGAGCAATACAAGGAATTCAAGGAGCAGCGCGATCGCATCGCCCAGCTCGGGCCGGAGGGTGAGTGCCCCACGTGCCACCGGCCGCTGGGCGGCGAGCACGGCGACGTGCTGGCACTGCTCGACCGGCAGCTGCAGCAGATCGTGGACGACGGCAAGTATTTCAGCGGCCGCGTCGACCAGCTGGCCAAGCAGCCGCTGGCGGTGACGGCGGCGGAAACCGAGCGCGACTCGATTCGCGCCCGCGCGCAACAGGCGAGCGAGCGGGCCGGGCAGCTTGCGGCGCAGGCCGAGGAGCGGCGCCGCGCGTCGGCGGAGCTGGAGGGCGCGTGGGCGCGGGCGGCGGAGCTGGAGCGGCGGCTGGCCGAACGGCCCACCGGCTACGACGCCGCGCGCCACGAAGCGCTGCGCGCGGAGTTCGCGCGACTCGAACCGCTGCGGCTCGAAGCGGCGACGCTGGAGGAGCGGGCGCGGCGCGCCGAAGCGTTGGGGGATGAAATCCAGCTCGCCGAGCGCGCGATGTCGGGGCGCGAGAGCCGCGCCAAGGAGTTGGCCGAGGTGGTGGCGGCCGAAGGGTTCGCGGAAGCGGAGTTCGAGGCGGCGCGCAAGCGCTTCAACGGCGCGGAAGGCGCGCTGCGCGAGGCGCAGCTGGCGGTGGTGGAGCAGCGCGGCGAGCTGACGCGCGCCGAGGAGGAGCTGGAGCGGGCGGCGGCGCGGCAGGCCGAGCGGGCGGAGAAGGAGCGGCTCATCGGCGACCTGCGGCTGCGCCAGCGGCTGCACAACGAGCTGGACCGCGCCATGGGCGACCTGCGTACCGACTTGAACACGGAAATGCGCCCTGAGATCTCGGAGATCGCGTCGGGATTCCTGGCCGACCTCACCGACGGCCGCTACGACACCCTCGACCTCACCGAGGATTACGAGCTGTCGATCGTGGACGACGGGCTGCCCAAGCCCGTGATTTCGGGCGGCGAAGAAGACCTCGCCAATCTCGTCCTGCGGCTCGCGATCTCGCAGATGATCGCCGAGCGCGCGGGGCAGCCCCTGTCCCTGCTCGTGCTCGATGAAATCTTCGGGTCGTTGGACGACGCGCGCCGCCGGCACGTCGTGAGCCTGTTGCGGCGCCTGGGCGATCGCTTCCCGCAGGTCATTCTCATCACGCACATCGAGCAGGTGCGCGACGGCCTCGACCGCGTGATCCGCGTCGAGTACGACGCGGGCCGCGGCACGAGCGTTGTGCGTGACGACACCGCCACTCTGGGACCGGCCGATGCGGGCGTGGCTGCCTGAGCGCCGGGTCACGGGCCCCACGCGGCCCGCCGAGAGCGACATCGAGGGGCTCAACCGCGTCTTTGCGGAGGCCTTCACCGAGCGCTACCGCCGCGACGGGATGTCGGGCGTGCGCGTGCCGTATCTCAATCCCGTGGTGTGGCGCTACGCCCTGCTCGGCGCCGGCGACGGCGCGATGGTGTGGCGCGACGAAGACGGCGACGTCGCGGCGTTCAATGTGGCGCACCGCTCCGGCACCGAAGGGTGGATGGGCCCGCTCGCGGTGCGCACCGACCGCCAGGGCACGGGCGTCGGGAAGACCGTCGTGCGCAGCGCGGTCGACTGGCTGCTCGACCAGGGCGTCGCTACGCTGGGCCTCGAGACCATGCCGCGGACGGTCGAGAACATCGGCTTTTACGCGCGGCTCGGCTTCACGCCGGGGCACCTCACCGTGACAGTCACCAACGAGATCGGCACGCGCGGGCACCGGGCGCCACAGCTCCTGTCGCAGCTCGCCGCGGCGGACCAACCCGCCATGGTCGCGGCGGCGGGCGCGCTGGTGTCGACGCTCGCTCCCGGTTACGACTTCACCCGCGAGACCCTACTGACCGCCGAGCTGGGTTTGGGCGATACGACCGTAGTGAGCGGAGCGGCGGGCGTCGACGCCATGGTGCTGTGGCATGCGGCGCCGCTCGCCGAGGGACGGCCGCGTGACGAAGTGCGCGTCTTGAAGCTCGCGGCGCGCGACGCGGGCGCGTTCGAGGCTGCGATCAGCGCCGTGGAGGCCTCCGCCGCGCAGCTCGGCATCCGGCGCGTGTCGGTGCGTTGCCAGACGCGCTACGAGGATGCCTTCCGCCGCCTGGTGGCGCGCGGCTACCGCGTGCGCTGGACCGATCTACGGCTGCATTACGAGGGTCACGCCGAACGCCAAGCCGCCGAGGGCGTGCTGTTCTCCAACTGGGAAATCTGAGGGACTGCGAATCAGCTAGCGGCGGAGACCGCGGCCTCCGGCGCGCCAGTCACATAGACCACCGGTGCCAGGCCCAACACTTCCGCGCCCTGCTTGGTGCCGGCGGGCACGTCGAGCCGGTCTCCCGGGCCCAAGTCGACCTGCTGTCCCGCGACGCGCATCCGCAGGAATCCCGACAGAATCCAGTGGGTCTCAGGGAACGGATGCGCGTGCTCCGGCGTGCGGGCGCCGGGCACCTCGGACCACCACGCGGTGGCCATGCCTTCCTGCTGCAGCAGGCGGCGGAGCGTACTGAGCTGCAGGGGCCCGAGTGCCGGGTCCCAGGGGCGCGCTTGAACCATGGTCATACGATAACGTCCGGCGCTCAAGACTTGAAGGTCGGCGCTCCCACCATGATACGGCGCGCGAACAGTACGATTGCGAGGGCGTACAACAGGTTGACCGCCCCGGGCACCTCCGGGAGTGTCGCGAGGAGCACGAGCCAAGCGACACTGCATACGAGCGCTGCGACGAGCGTCACATTCAGCTTCATAGGGTTCCTTGACGTCCCAGGGTCAGCGGGTAAGTTAGCAATTGAACGGGGAACATATTATTGAGCCAACAGGCTCGGATATGGACCCAGATACGGTGGCCGATGTCAGGCCCCCTCGATTGGGGAAGACAGACGCCGCAGTGAGGGACCAGTAATTTCTTTCGGGCTTCAATAATACTCCCCGTTCAGTTGTGCCGGTCGGCCGGTCCGCTTCACGCGGCGCCGGCCGATCGTGCGTTGGGGCCCCGGCCGCGCGCGATGCGCGCGAACTCGACCAGCGCCGGCGGCACTTCCGTCCGCACGAGATACCCGCCCACGAGCACCGCGAGCCACACGCCGTAGCACAGCGCGATCTCCACGCGCCAGTGCGGCACGAAGAACTGCACCGCCCACAGCACGAAGATCCCCGTCGCGTCGAGCCAGGTGAATCGCATCTTCGAGAGGATCACCAGCGCCAGCGCGCTCTGCATGAGGGTCAACACGATCTCGAGCTGCTGGCTGGCGTCGAAGTGGAACGGCGCGAACGTGCCGGTGTGGCGCCAGTGCGAGTAGCCGTAGACCAGCGGAATCATGGCGGCGAGCACGGTCCACTGGTTGACGTTGGACGACACCATGTTCATCAGGGCCATCGGCGCATGACTCACGCGCCGCGCCCAATAGAACGCCGACAGTTTCTCCGGGAACTCCGACAGGAATGGTGCCACCCACTGCACGAACACGAACTGGCTCACGCCCAGCGAGGCCGCCACGGCGAGCATCGATTCGAGAAACGGGTGCGCCGTGAGATAGAGCAGGGCGCCGCCCACCAGAAATAGTCCGGCGATTGCCGCGGGCCGTCGCCACCCCGGCTGATTGTACGCCCAGCGCGAGACGACCGGCGCTTCGTGCAGCTTCTCGACGTCGTGCGGCGGATTCTTCAGGAGCACCCACAAGTAGGCCACGTAGAGCAGCAGCAGGACGACGGCGTCGATCCAGCTGAAACGACCCTTGAGCAAGATGACGATGAAGTACAGCAGCGGCGGCACCAATCCCACCACTTCGACCGCGTGCTCCTTGTCGAGATGAATCGCTGGAAACCGCTGCTCGGCCTTGTGGCGTCCGTAGAAGGCGAACACGAAGTAGATCATCGGCCAGCCGAGGCCCAGGAGCAGCCGGATGGCGCCGGTGAGATTGGCGATGGCGAGATGGGTGCGGCTCGGATCTTTGCCCGCTTCCCACGCGATCACCGCTTCGACCGCGAACTCGGGGAGCGTTTGCAGCCAAGCGAGCAGGGCCAGCGCCACGCCCTGCGAGATCAGGAACTGCGCCGCTTCCGCGCCCCAGGCCACGAGGAACGCCGAGAGCAGAATGCTCGGGAACGTCCACAGGGCGGACGTCGCGGTGCCTCCCGCCGCCGACAGGGAGGCGACTACCTTTAGACGCACGGTCGCCGAAGATAGTCTCGCGACCAAGGAGCGACAAGCGATGGCCCGTTGCACCGTCACCCGCCGCGTGCACTTCAACGCCGCGCACCGGCTGTGGAATCCGGCGTTCTCGCCCGAGCAGAACGAGCGCGTGTTCGGCGTGTGCAACAACCCCAACTTTCACGGCCACAATTACAACCTCGACGTCTCGGTCGAGGGCGAGATCGATGCGCAGACGGGCTACGTGCTGGACATCGCCCGCTTGAAGGACATCGTGACCGAGTGCCTGCTGCGCCACCTCGATCACAAGAATCTCAATCTCGACGTGCCGTGGTTCAAAGAATTGAACCCGACGGCCGAAAACATCGCCGTCGTGGCGTGGCGGGTGCTCGAGCCCGCGCTCCGACCGGTCCGCCTGGCGCGCATCCGGTTGTGGGAGACGGAGCGTAACTACGTGGACTACGAAGGAAAGTGAGCCATGGCCCGTGATCAGATGAAGTCCGCCAGCCAGCACAGCTTCCACGAATCGCACACCGAGCCGACGGTGGTGCGCATTCCGTTCGAGCGGCTGGTGCACGAGATGCTCGAGCAGCTGGGCGAAGATCCCAAGCGCGAGGGGCTGCGCGAGACGCCCAACCGCGTGGAGGCGTCGCTCAAGTGGCTGACGCGCGGCTATCACATGCAGGTGGAAGACGTGATCGGCGACGCGATCTTCCACGAGAAGCACGAGAACATGATCTGCGTGCGCGACATCGAGATCTATTCGATGTGCGAGCATCACATGCTGCCGTTCTTCGGCCGCGCCCACGTCGCCTACCTGCCCAACGGCAAGATCGTGGGCCTGTCGAAGATTCCGCGGGTGGTCGAGGTGTTCGCGCGCCGGCTGCAGGTGCAGGAGCGCCTCACCGACCAGGTCGCCGACGCCCTGATGCGCGTGCTGCAGCCGCAGGGCGTGGGCGTGGTGATCGAAGCGTTCCACCTCTGCATGATGATGCGCGGCGTGGAGAAGCAGAATTCCAAGACGGTGACGTCGGCGCTGCGCGGCGCGTTCCGCGAAGACGCCAAGACGCGCGACGAATTCCTGCGGCTGGTGCACGGCGGGTACGCGCTGCCGTGAAGACGCCGGAGCTCGCGGGAAAAGTAGCGATCGTCACTGGGGCGTCGCGCGGCATCGGGCTCGCTGTGGCGGACGAGCTGCGCGCCGCCGGCGCGCACGTCGTGCGCTTCGCCCGCTCGCTGGTCGAAGGCTCGGCGGAACGCCAGACCGACATCCCGGTCGATATGGCGGACGCGGGCTCGATCGAAGGCGCCATCACGCGGGTGCTGCGCGACTTGGGCGTGCCGGACATCGTCGTGAACAACGCCGGCGTCTTTTTCGTGAAGCCGATCGAAGAGACGACACTCGCCGACTTCGCCAATACCATCGCGGTCAATCTCACGGGTCCGTTTCTGTTGGCGCGGGCGCTCGTGCCGCACCTCAAGAAAAAGGGCAGTGGCCATCTCGTGACCATCGGCTCGGTGTCCGATCATGTTGGGTTTCCGGGCTCGACGGCGTACGCCGCGAGCAAGTACGGCCTGCGCGGCATGCACGATGTGATCCGCTCGGAGCTGTCAGGCACAGGCGTGCGCGCGACGCTGGTCTCACCCGGCCCCGTGGACACGGAGATCTGGGATGAGATCGACCCGGACTCGAAGCCGGGCTTCACCAAGCGGAAGGACATGATGCGCGCCGAGGACGTGGCGGAGGCAGTGGTGTGGGCGGTCACCAGGCCGGCGCGCGTGGACGTGAGTGAGATCAGACTGTTTCCGGCGGGGTGGAGAGCGAGATGATAACGGTGCGTGGTGCGGGGTGCGCGGTTGCTGGCGGTTTGATGTTGGTCGCCGGATCGCTCTCCGCGCAATCGATTCCGGCGCTGCCCGATTCGACTGGTTGGGGCGTGCACGTGCTCGCGTTGGCGCGCGCGCCGGACTCCGCGATCTGGGTGGGCACGTACGGCGACGGGATCTTCGTGCTCAGAAAAGACGCGGCCGCCTGGGAGCACATCACGCGCTCACGCGATACCGCGGCCCACTCAATCTCGTTCGACTTCGTGCACGCGTTCGCGTTCGGGCCCAAGGGCCAGGTCTGGTACGGCACGGTCGGCAACGGCTGGGGTGTCTCGACCGACAACGGCAAGACGTGGCGCAACTGGGAATTCAACCAGCTCGGCCCCGAGTGGCAATACGTTGCGCCGAACGGCATCGCGACCCTCGGCGACACGACCTACATCAGCACCGCCGACGGCATCAAAGTCACGGGCGACGACGGCAACACGTGGTCCGTGATCACCGACTCGGCGGGCGCTACTACGTCGAAGGACCCCGTGATCGGCAGAATCCAGAGTCAGTACGTCCTCGCGATCACTGCTTTCATCGGCACTGCGCCGTTCCCCGGTCCGAATCTCTGGATCAGCACGCTCAAGGGCCTCGGCCATTCGCCCGACGGTGGGCGGACATGGCATGAGCACTTCGCGCCGCCGCCGTGCACGGGGCAGGGATGCGTCAATCGCGCGCGGGCGCTGCTCGTCGATTCCCACGGCCGGTTCTGGGTCGGGACGGAGCAGGGCGTGTATCGGTTCGGGCCGGAGTTTGGGGGGTGGGGGCCTGGGGTGACGTCCCAGCCCGTTCAGGCGTTGTTCATCGCCAAGGATTCGCTGCACGTCATCGCGGGAGCGAGCGGCTGTGGCGCGCGCTCATCTGCTCTGCCCCTGCCGGGCGATTCCGTCCTGACCGGCTGGGCCGACGGACTGTCGGCGACGCCGATGCTGTTGTCCCACCGCGATTGTCTCTTTCGGCGGCCGTGGGCGGCTCCCATTCGGGCGCTCCGCCACACGTGGTTTGGCCGCCCCATCGCGCCGACGGATCAACCTTTCATCGATCAGACGTACCGCTACGGCTCGACCATGGGCGGCTACTTCCAGCAGCACCAGGGGGTCGAGTTCAACAACGCCGACGGTACGCCCGTCCATGCCATCGGGGATGGGGTGGTCGTTTTCTCGGGGCCGGCCGAGGCAGGCGCGAATACGGTTGCG
>DATLWA010000286.1:0-2306 GCA_035576905.1 Gemmatimonadales bacterium | reverse complement strand
GACGATCCCGGTATGGATCAGCGCTTCGACGTAGCGCGGATTGAGCTGCAACGCGCGGCCGAACTGCTCCAGCGCCTTGTCGCTCTGTCCCACCAGCGAGTAGGACAACCCCAGCAGGTGGTGCGCGTCGGCGAACGCGCGCCCGGTGGCCACCACTTCCTCGAGCAGGTGGATGGCGCCGTAATAGTCCTGCAGCTGAAAGCGCTCACGCGCCTGTGAGACCAGATGCTCAGGACTGATGTCCATGCGTCGCCTCATACCAGCGGACGAACTGCTCGATGCCTGCGGTGATGCCCACGCGCGGATCGTATCCCAATTCCGCGCGCGCCCGGGTCAAATCCGCGGCGGTGAGCAGCACGTCTCCCGGCTGGTCCGGATGCCGCTCGATCACCGGTGCCCGGCCCACCGTCGCGCCGATCAACGCGATCAACCGGTCGAGCCGCACCCGCTCGCCGCCACCGATGTTGAAGGCGACGCACGCGCCGGCGGCCGCCCGTTCGGTCCACGCCACGGCGCCGAGGACGCCCGCCACGCAATCCGTAATATAGGTATAGTCGCGTTCGCTCGAACCGTCCCCATGCATGCGAATCGGCCGGCCGCGGGCGATGGCGTCGGTGAAGCGGTGGATGGCGAGGTCGGGCCGCTGGCGCGGGCCGTACACGGTGAAGAAGCGCAGATTCGCGATCCGCAGCCCGTACAGATGGGCGAAGGCGTGCGCCACGAGCTCGCCGGCCCGCTTCGTGGCGGCATACGGGGAGATCGGCGACACGGCCAGCGCCGCTTCGGAGAAGGGCGCCGGCGTGTCGTTGCCATACACCGACGAGGACGAGCCGAACACGATGCGCGTGATGCCCGCGCGGCGCGCCGCCTCCAGCACGCACGTCGTGCCGCGCACGTTGGCGTCGACGTAGCCGGCTGGGTCCTCGAGCGACGGCCGCACGCCGGGTCGTGCCGCGAGGTGGATGACGGCGGCCGCGCCGTCGAGCGGCAGGGGATCGCGCGCCACGTCGGCTTCGAGCAGGCGGAAGCGCGACTCGCGCCGCAGGACATCGAGGTTCTGCTCCTTGACGGCGCGCGGGTAGAACGGGTCGAAGTTGTCGACCCCCACCACCTCGTCCCCGCGCGCCACCAGCGCCTCACAGACCTGCGAGCCGATGAACCCGGCGGCGCCGGTCACGACGAGGCGCATGCTCAGGCTCCCAGGGCCGTGCGGAAGTATGGAATCGTGCGGCGCAGGCCTTCGTCCAGCTCGACGTGCGGCTCCCAGCCCAGCGTGGCGCGCGCTCGCGTGATGTCGGGCTGGCGGACTTTGGGGTCGTCGGTGGGGAGCGGCCGCTCGACGACTGGACTGCGCGATCCGGTCAGTGCAATCACTCTCTCCGCGAGCTGCCGCACCGTGAACTCGTGCGGATTGCCGATGTTCGTCGGGTCGACGCCGCCCCGCTCCCACAGCCGCACGATGCCGTCGATCAAGTCGTCGACGTAGCAGAACGACCGCGACTGATGGCCGTCGCCGTAGACGGTCAGCGGTTCGCCCTGCAGCGCCTGCACGATGAAGTTGGACACGACGCGCCCGTCGCGCGGGCGCATGCGCGGGCCGTACGTGTTGAAGATGCGCGCGATGCGGGTATCGACGTGATGGTAGCGCTGGTAGGCCATCGTCATCGCCTCGGCGAAGCGCTTCGCTTCGTCGTACACGCCGCGCGGGCCGACCGGGTTGACGTTGCCCCAGTACGACTCGGGCTGCGGGTGGACCAGGGGATCGCCGTACACCTCCGACGTCGACGCCAGGAGGAACCGCGCGCCTTTGGCCTTGGCGACGCCCAGGGCGTTGTGCGTGCCGAGCGCGCCCACCTTGAGGGTGGGGATCGGGTGCTCGAGGTAATCGACCGGACTTGCCGGGCTCGCGAAGTGGAACACGGCGTCGAGCGGGCCGGGGAGGTCGATATACTCGCTGACGTCGTTGTGCACGAGGCGAAACCGCCCGTTACCCGCCAGGTGCGCCACGTTGGCGTCGGCGCCGGTCCTGAGGTTGTCCATGCCGACGACTTCGTGGCCGTCCGCGAGCAAGCGGTCGGTCAGATGCGAGCCGAGGAACCCCGCCGCGCCTGTTACGAGGGCGCGCACGGACGGCCGATGCTGTCGTACGTGAAGCCCAACCGCGCGAGCTTGGCAGGATCGTACAGGTTGCGGCCGTCCACGATCAGCGGCCGCGCGAGCAGCTGTTTCATGCGCGCGAAATCGGGATTGCGGTACTCCAGCCACTCGGTGACGATCGCCAGCGCGTCGGCGCCGGCCAGCGCGTC
>DATLWA010000285.1:0-3943 GCA_035576905.1 Gemmatimonadales bacterium | reverse complement strand
CCGTCCCGTCCCCCGGCTTGCCCGTAACCGTGCCGCCCTGCGGCGCGTTCGCGCGTCCCGCCACCACCAGGCCCGCGACGCCCGCCACCACTGCCAATGCAAGAACGAACTTCCGCATAAATTGCCTCCTGAGAGTCTGCGCGCCGGGCTTATGCCGCGGAGCGTTGCTGCGCCTTCTTGATGACCATCAAACCCAGACCGAACGTCAGCAACACGGCCACAATCGGGCTCACGAATACCCCGACCGGCGTCGGCGTGTCGAGCGCGAGGAAATACCACGTGCTCACCGCCATCCGCGTCCCCGTCTCACCGTTGCCGCCGTCCCAAGCGAAGAACGCCACGGGAATCGCGCGCATCGTGGCGAACTGTAACTCGCTCACCGTGTCGCCGGTGACCAACGCGCGGCGGAACTGTACCCGCCACTGCCCGTGGTCGTAGACCGCCTGCGCGCCCACCCGAGCCCCAGACAAGGTATCGAAGCGCTCGATTCCGCGCGCGAGGCCCGCCACGGCCTGGCCCGCGCCCGAGGCGCCGCCGCTGGTCCAGCGCCATTGATACACCGGCTGGGTGGCCGCGCCCATCAGGAAGTACGGCCGCTCCATGCCCGTGGGGATGGTCACCGGGAACTGCACCGCGAGCCGGTCGGGCCAGAGCTGGGCCTGAGGCGGGGTCGAATCATCGCTCGCCACGGCCGCCAGGACTTTCCCCGCGAACGCCAGCCACGAGGAGTCGGGGCTCTTGGACCGATCGTCCCACACCACGCGCAGCGCCACCGAATCGCGCGTGTGTACGGCCTGCACCCACACCGAATTCACCGCCGGATCGAACCAGCGCACCTTGTGAATCACCTGGCCCACGAGCGGGAACCAGTAACTGTCCAGGCGCGTCCACGCCGAGTCGTCGGGCGAGGCCGGCAACTGCGAGACCATGGGCGCGTGGATCACGTCACGCACCTCTGGCGTCTTGGCGGGCGACAGGCTGCGCACGTACTGCGCCAGGTGCCACAGCTCGTCGGCGGTCAGGAATTTCTGGTCGATCAGGTCCGAGAACGAGGGCATCGGTGTCCCGTCGAGCCCGGTGCGCAGGCGGTGATAGATCGCGGTGACGTCGCCGCCGCCGTTGAAGCGCCAGTTCTGGTGCAAGTCGGCCGCGAAAATCGGGAAGCCGGCGTCGTCCTTGAGGGTCGGCGCCGACGGCCCGTCGCCTCGGCCCTGATCGCCGTGACACTTGCGGCAGCCGATCGAATCGTAGAATTGCCGGCCGATCTTCAGGCCCTGCGCGCCGCCCGACGGCTGATGGCCGAAGTCGAGCGCCACGATGTGCTGCGACGTGTCGGCAAAGAACGCCGAGAAGGTCTTCAAGTACGCCAGCACGTCGCGCCGCTCGCCCTGCGACAGGCGGTCCTTCCAGGCGGGCATCGCGGTGCCGCCGAGTCCATCGTCGATCGAGCGCATCAGGTCGGCGTCGGTGGGCAGCTGGCCCGACGCTGTGACGCGGATCTGATAGATGGCGCCGGTGAAATCGCGCGGCCGCGGCAGCATGTAGGCGGCGGCGGGCCCGTCGCCCTTGCCCTCGTCCCCGTGACAGCCGGCGCACCATTTCACGTACACGGCCTTGCCGGCGGTGGTGTCCTGGGCGGTCAGGCGGACTGCCGGACCGGCGGTCAAGAACGCCACCAGTACGCTGACCGCCCTCACTTCCCACCCCCCGCTTGCCACGTCCGCGGCTTCCACCCTGTCTGCCCGTACAGATAGACGATCACGGACCAGATCTCCTTGTCCGTGAGGAAGTCCTCCCACTTGGGCATCGCGGAGTTCCAGGGCGTGGCCTCGCGCGGCAGGCCGGGCCCACCTTTCGCGACGCGCCAGAACACGAAGCTCTCCGTCAGCTGCGCGATGGTGCCGTTGTCCTGGAAGTTCGCGGGCAGCGGATTGAAGCCGGGCGCGAAATGACCCAGCCCGTCCAAATGGTCGCCGTGGCACGGCAGACAATTCTGATAGTAGATGCGCTTGCCGTCGGCCAGGTGCTCATCGAGCGAGCCCTCGTGGCGCAGCGGATTGTCGAGCCCCGTGAGGGTGATCGACTGCCCGCGGAACGTGATCTCGGCCGGCGGCGCAGGGTGGATCGACCGGAGGTTGGGCGGCGCTGCGACGGTGGTGCGCACCTGGCCGTATGTGATCCAGCCGACGAGCAGCGGCACCACGACGAGCAGCCCCGCGCGCACGGGCTTCAAGTGCGGCTCGACCAAGGCGGCCGTGATCGGCTCGCGGAACCGCGTCCAGCGCTCTTCCGAGTCGCTGACGTAGATCAGCACGCCCACCAGCACCGTCGCCATGTACTGCAGCACGACGCTCTTCGGGACCATGGCGCTGCCGGGGAGCGCGGGGATCCCCCACTCGATCACCACGAACGCGAGCGCCAGGATGCCCACGGCTTGCCAGAACGGATGCGACGTATAGCGGCGCAGGCCGGCGCTCATTTGTGCGCTCCCAGATACTGCACCAACGCCTCGAGTTGAGCGCCCGTCAACATCGTCCCGAAGCTCTTGGGCATCACGCCGGCGAGCTTTTCATAACCCTTAGCGATCGACGACATCGGATCGAGAATCTTCTTGCGGATCGAATCGGTGGAGCGGCGCGCGCCCACGTGCGTCAGGTCGGGCGCGATGCGCCCACCCTGCCCGTCCAGCGTATGGCAGCCGAGACAGCCCGCGGCGGCGATGATGGCTTTGGGATCCGTGCTGCCCCCTGCGAGACCTCCAGCACCTCCGCCACTGCCGCCGGCTGTCGGGGAGGGCGTGGCGGTTGCGGCGGGTATGTCGCTGCCGGTCACGTCCACCGTGCCGCCCTGCGATTCCAGAAACGCGATCAGCGACCAGATCTGCGGCGGCGACAGCTGGGCGGTCATTCGCGGCATGATCGGTTGGTAGCCCGACACCACGTAGGCGGTCGGGTTGTCGAGCGACTCGAACAAGTACTGTTTGCACGACTTCCCCGCCTCGCGCTTGCCGCAGCGCGCCCCGATGGTGCCCGCGCCTTTTTCGTCGGTGATGAGGTTGGGCGCCCGCGTGCCGAGGCCGTGGCACGCGGTGCAGCCGCCGGCGCCGTTGAACAGCTTGTCGCCCGCCGCCACGAGCTGCTCGCTCGTCACGTTGGCGCCGAAGCTCAGCGACTGCGGCACCTCCGACTGGATCTGCGGAATCTTGTTGGCGATCAGCGTGTACAGGGCGAGCGTGCCGAGCACCACCCCGATGACCTTGAGGTTAGTGCGCCACACGGCCGCCCTCCTTTGGCTCGGGGACGTACGTGGATTTTTCGGCGAGGCCACCCAGCCAGAACACGAACGCCACGAGCGACAAGAAAATCAGCACGCACAGGCTGATCATCTTGGCGGCGTAGCCCAGGGCGGGAGTTGCCGCGTACTGGCTCGTGTCCTGCACCACCTGCCACACGTGCCAGTGCTGGCGGATGCCCGAGCGCGCGAAGCCCATCAGGCCCATGAGCCAGGTGAACGTGACGGCGAGAATGAACAGCGCGTACTGCGAGCGCGGCGGCATCTTGCCCCACTGGATCGCGCCCAGCGACTGCCCGCCCTTCCCAATGCGGATATCGATGATGGTGACGAACAGGATGCAGGCGAGCACCGCGCCCACCTGGTACACCGAGTAGCCGATCCGGACGATGGCCTCGACGAAGTAGCCGCGAATGCCGAAGAACAACACCACCGCCGCCGCGATCCCGAACATCACGCCTTGCACGATGGTCCCCTGGCGGGCCCACGCGACCACCGGCCGGATATTGGCGCGGCGATACAGGAGGAAGGACAAAAAGGTGGTCAGGATCATCAGATTGACGGCGGTGTTCTTGGCGCTCATCACGCCGAGCGCGCCGAGCAGCGGGTGGTGCGAGCCGCCCATCGCCCCCAGCTCCTTGGTGTCGGCGAT
>DATLWA010000284.1:0-24044 GCA_035576905.1 Gemmatimonadales bacterium | reverse complement strand
CCACCGCGCGCAGCAGGCGGCCGCCGAGCTGGACGCGGAGGGCCTCGACACATACCTGCGACCTTCCGGCGCGTTTTCGACGCTCGGCTATTTCAACGATCCCCTGGTGTCGACGGCGGTATCGCGCGACACCATGGAGCTGGTGGCGACGGTCATTCACGAGCTGGCGCACAACACGTTGTACGTGCCGAGCCAGACGCCGTTCAACGAGAGCTTCGCGTCGTTCGTGGGGTATCGCGGGGCGCAGGCGTTCTTCCGGTCGCGCCACGATTCGCTCGACGCCGCGCGCGCCGCCGCGCGCTGGCGCGACGAGCGCACGCTCGACGTGTTCTACGCCGAGCTCGCGCGCCGCCTCGATTCCGCCTACAGCGATACGGCGAGCCCCGCCGCCCTGGTGCGCACGCGAGGCATTCTGTTCGGGTGGGCCCACCAGCAGCTGGCCGGGTCAGTGGGGCAGGGGCTCGAGACTTACGATTGGCGCTGGTTCGCGCGGGCGCCGCTCAACAACGCGGTCGTCATCGCGCAGCGGCTGTACCGGATGAACCTCAATCTGTTCGACGAAGTGTACCTGCAAAGCGGCGCCGACATCCGCGAGACCATCCGCGCGATTCAGATCCGCGTCTTCACCGAGGCCGACCAGGATCCCTACCGGGCGCTGTACTCGCGGCCCGGGATGCCCGTCAGGCGCTAGTTGCCGCGGAGCCGTTCCGCATCGGCCACGCGCTGTAGCGCGATCGCGTACGCCGCGGTCCGGAACGTCGCCTTCTTCTGCTTGGACAGATCCCGCACGGCGGCGTAGGCCTTGGTGATCGTCGCCTTGAGCTCGCGGTTCACCTGCTCGTGCGTCCAGCGGTACTGCTGCAGGTTCTGCGCCCACTCGTAGTAGCTCACGGTCACACCGCCGGCGTTGGCGAGGAAGTCGGGGATCACGGCGATGCCGCGCTCCTCGAGGATCGCGTCCGCGGTGGGCGTGGTGGGCTCGTTCGCGCCTTCGACCACGACCTTGCAGTCGACAGTCTTGGCGTTCGCTTCCTTGGTGATCACGCCGCCCAGCGCTGCCGGCACGAGCCAGTCGCACGGGATGGTCCATAGCTCGTCGTTGGTGATGGCCTTGCCGCCCTTCCATTCCATCACCGGGCGCTTCTCGGCCACGTGCTTGAGCAGGCCGGGCAGGTCGAGGCCCTTCTCGTTCACGATGCCGCCGTCCACGTCGCTCACGGCGATGACCTTGGCGCTCTCCTCGGCGTCCAGCAGGCGCGCGAGGTGGCTGCCGACGTTGCCGAAGCCCTGGATCACCACGCGGCCGCCCTTGAGCGGGACGCCGTAGTCGCGGGCGTACTCCGCCATCACGTACATCACGCCGCGCCCGGTCGCCTCCTCGCGGCCCAGCGAGCCGCCCAGCGCCACCGGCTTCCCGGTGACGACGGCCGGCGTGTAGCCCTGGCGGCTGGAGTACTCGTCCAGGATCCACGCCATCACCTGGGCGTTGGTGTTGACGTCGGGCGCGGGAATGTCGCGGTAGGGGCCGAGCACGATGGAGATGCGCTGCGTGAAGCGGCGGGTGAGGCGCTCCAGCTCGAGCTTGGAGAGTTTGCGCGGATCGACCTGGATGCCGCCTTTGGCCCCGCCGAACGGAATATCCATCAGCGCCGTCTTCCACGTCATGATCGTGGCGAGACCCAGCACTTCGTCTTTGTCTGCCTCCGGGTGGTAGCGGATGCCGCCCTTGCACGGTCCGCGCGCCCCGTTGTGTTGGATGCGGTAGCCCGTGAACACCTCGATCCGCCCGTCGTCCATGCGCACCGGGAGCTCGACCTGCACCTCGCGAAACGGCGCAGTCAGGATGCTGCGCATGTAGGCTTCGAGGTTGATGAGGTCCGCCGCGCGGTCGAACTGACTGCGCGCGATGGCCTTGCCCGACATGGGGGCGCGGGCCTGGGGCGTCGTCGTGGTCACGGCGTCGTCCTCCTGGGACGAAGAGGGGTCAGACCGGGCGGAGCCGGCGGCCCGCGAGCCGGGCGGCCGGATGCTGCGCTTCGGCGAGCGTGTGTGCCACCTGCGCCCCGAGCGAACGACGCAGGCCCGCGTCGGTGAGTACGCCGACCAGATCGGCGGCCGCTGCTGTCTCGGCGGGGTGCTCCAGCACGAATGCCAGCCCCTGCGCGTGCTCCACCAGGGCGGCGCCGAGAGTGTCCCATTCCGCCTCGCGGCCGAGCGGCCGAACGGCGACGACGAGGGGGCAGGCGCCCAGGTCGAAGGCCGCCCGCTCCACGCGTGGCGCGCCGAGGCCCTGCGCCAGCCGGTCCCAGGCGGGGAGCGACGGACCCAGAGCCACCACTTGGCCGAAGTGCCAGCCGCAATCCTGCGCCAACTCCAGGAACGCGGCGACCAGAGCGTCGTCGGTGGGGGGTGCGGGTGCCGGCACGGCGGCGAGCACGGGAGCGCCGCCCTCGGCGAACCAGCGTTCACCCGGTGCCAGGTCTTCGGGTTTGCGGGGCGCGTAGAACGCGAACCGGCGGGTGACCGCGATCTCCTGCTCCGCGGCGTCGCGCTGCTCCTTGTGCTCGGCAGCCTGCGCCGCGCCCTCGAAAGCCACTTCGGCGGCCTGGTAGCGTCCGGCATCGCGCATCACGCGGCCGCGCAGCAGCAACGTCTCGGAATGGGGCTCGAGCGCGAACGCGCGATCGAGGGCCAGGGCGGCGCGCGTGCGGTCGCCCAGGCGGTAGGCCGCGACCCCCAGCTCGTGCCACGCGATGGCCAGATCGGGATCGCGCTCCATCGCCTGCTCCAACGTGGTGATGGCGTCGCGGTAGCGGCTCAGCTCGATCAGCGCGGCGCCGCGCAGTGTCAGCGAAAAGGCGTCCTCGGCGAACTGCGCGGTGCAGCCGTCGGCGAGGCGCAGGGCGTCGTCGCGGCGACCGTTGCGGCGCAGCAGCTCGAAATACTCGGCCCAACACTGCTTCAGCTCGGGCTGCGCGGCGAGGACGTCACGGTAGGCGCGCTCGGCGTCGCCGACGCGGCCTTCGCGGGCGAGCCAGCGGGCCCGGGCCATGGCACGCTCGCTCGGGGCGTCGGGGAACAGATCGTAAGACGCCGTCGTTCGCATCGGGCTAATCTACGCCCGCGCGGGTCGCTGGCTAGGCGAGCCGCTGTCGTCTATCTTGCCCGCCATGGACACGGAAACTTTACTCCGCGATCTTTCGGAATTCCTGCGCATCCCCTCCATTTCCACGTTGCCCGCACACGATGCCGACTGCCGCCGCGCGGCGGAGTGGGTCGCGAAGGAGCTGCGGGGCTTGGGATGTCGCGAGGTGTCGTTTCTCGGCAGCGAGACGCATCCCGTCGTGTGGGGTGTCGGGCCCGATGTGCCGGGCGCGCCCACGCTGCTCATTTACGGGCATTACGATGTGCAGCCGCCGGATCCGCTGGCCGAATGGACCACGCCGCCCTTCGAGCCGACGGTGCGCGACGGCCGCCTGTACGCGCGCGGCTCCGCCGACGACAAAGGCCAGGTGTTTTGCCTGCTGCGCGCCATCGCGGCCGGGGGCCCGCCGCCCATCAACTTCCGTTTCCTGATCGAGGGCGAAGAGGAATTCGGCAGCAAGGTCCTGTTCGACCTGCTCGAGCGCGAGCCGCAGCGTACCCAGGCGGACGTGGCGCTCGTCGCCGACATGGCCTACGTCGCGCCGGGTTGGCCCGCGGTCTATACCGGCTTGCGCGGCATGTGTTACGCCGAGATCACCGTCCGCACCGCGAAGTCGGACCTGCATTCCGGGGAGTACGGCGGCGCCGCGCCCAACGCGCACGAGGAGCTGTGCCGCCTGCTGGGCCGCCTCAAGACCGCCGACGGAAAAATCCACATCCCCGGCCTGTACGAGGCGGTGCGGCGGCCCGGCAAGGCCGAGCTCGCCGCGTGGAAGCGGCTGCCGTTCAAGGAGGCAGACTTCCTCAAACGTCGCGTGCAAGCGAAGGCGCTGACGGGCTTGAGGAAGTATTCGGTGCTGGAGCGGCTGTGGGCGCTGCCGACCTTCGAGATCCACGGCATCATGGGCGGCTTCACGGGGGTGGGGGCCAAGACCGTGATTCCCGCCGCGGCGACGGCCAAGATCAGCTTGCGGCTGGTGCCGAATCAGAAACTGAAGACGGTGGAGCGGCAGCTCGCGGCGGCCGTGAAGCGTCTCGCCCCGAAGTACGTGGACGCGACTGTGCGGATTATCCACGGCGCGGACCCCGCGCAAATCCCGCTCGACCACCCGGCGTTCAAGGTGCTGGAGCGGGCGTTCAAGGAAGTGGTGGGGCGGGGGACCATCCCGGCGCGCGCCGGCGGCTCGATCCCGGTTGTGCCGGCGCTGGGCAAGTCGGGCGCGCCGGTCCTGCTCACGGGCATCGGCCTTCCCGACGACCGCTTACACGCACCCGACGAGAAACTCGACCTCAAGCAATTGTGGGATGGGATCAACGTGTTCCAGCGGTTCTACCAGCTGCTGGCGGAAATGCCCGTCTAACCTTTTTTCTTGCTGGCGTTGCGGAACTTGTTGATCTCGTGCTGCGTCAGCCCGCGGCCGCCGTAGCGCTCTTCGGTCCACGGATCGCCGCGCATGTGGTAGCCGTTCTGCTCCCAGAAGCCCGGAATGTCCTGCTCCAGCAGCTCGATGCCGCGGACCCACTTGGCGCTCTTCCATAAGTAGAGGTGCGGCACCAGGAGCCGCGCCGGCCAGCCGTGCTCCGGCGTGAGCCATTCGCCGGCCCACTTGAGAGCGATGAGGTTGTCGGGGCGGTCCAGATCGGCGAGCGGCAGGTTGGTGGTGAACCCCTGCTCGGCATACACCAGCGCGTACCCGGCCGCGGGCTTCACGCCGGCCCGCTCGAGCAACAGCTGCACTGCCACGCCCTCGAACGTGTTGTCGAGCCGGCTCCAAGTCGTCACGCAATGCATGTCGCAGGTGATCGTCTTGCGCGGCAGCTGCAGCAGCTCGTCGTAAGTGAGCGTGTACGGCCGCTCCACCAAGCCCGACAACTCGAACGTCCACGTCTTGGTGTCGACCTTTGGCACATTGCCGTAATGCAGTACCGGCCACTTGTCGGTGCGAATTTGCCCGGGGGGAACCCGATCCCTCATCGCGTGTGCGCTGCTTCGGTCGCTGTCATCTGAAACGCCTTCTCGAATCCCCGCACCACGGCTTCCGACGCCCGCTCCCCGCTCCCCGCTCCCGCTTCTTTCTCCACCGACGTCATCACCACACCGGGAATCCCGCACGGCACGATGCGATCGAACCAGCCGAGGTCGGTCGTGACGTTCAGCGCGAACCCGTGCCACGTGACCCACTGTTTCACGTGAATGCCGATGCTTGCGATCTTGCGGCCGCGCGTCCACACGCCGGTCCAGCCGCTGTTGCGCTCGGCCGGGATGCCGAGCTCGCCCAGCCCGTCGATCAACGCCTGCTCCAAAGTGCGCAGGTACCAGTGCAGGTCCTGGCGATGCTGGCGCAGATCGAGAATCGGATAGCCCACGAGCTGGCCCGGGCCGTGGAACGTCACGTCGCCGCCGCGCTCGACCTCGAACACCTCGACGCCGTCGGGCCGCAGCAGGTTCGTGGCGTGGGAGTTGCGGCCCAGCGTGAGGACCGGTGGATGCTCGAGCAGCAGCAGCAGGTCGTGGGGCAGGCGGCCGGCGATACGGTCCGCGGCGAGCCGGCGCTGCCATTCCAGGGCTTCACCGTAGGGCACGAGGCCCGCGTGCACGACTTCGAGAACGCGGTCGCTCACAGGCCGCCTCCTGCCGGCGGTCCGCTCGCCGCATGCATCGCCCACCGGCTCCCCGCGATACCCAGGGCGAGACTGGCGCACCCCCAGACACTCAGCGCCACGATGCCGCCGAGGCCGTGAGCCACCGCGGCGAGAAAGCCGACGATCAATGCGCCCACGGTTGACAGCACGGCGATGACCCCGCGCTGCCACACATTCTCGATCGGGCGGCCGCGCCGCCAGCCGAAAAACGCCGCCAGCACGACGCCTGCGAACAGACCGACGAGCAACGGGTCCTGGAGGATTCCATAGTCCCCGGGATCGAGTCGCGCGCGCAGCTGCGCCACGACGCCCTGGACTGCAGTGATCATGGCACCGCCCAGGCCCACGCCCGTGGCCAGGGCTCCCAGGCCCGTAGCGAGCGGGTCCCGCGGCGGCGCGTCCGTCACATGTCCACCACCCGGCCGAGCGAGTCGAGCGCCGCCTGGGCCACAGCTTCCGACATGGTGGGATGCGCGTGGATCGCGAGCTCGATTTCTTCGACCGTGTACTCGTTCTCGCGTGCGACGGCGAGCTCGTGGATCATCTCCGACGCGTGCGCGCCCACGATGTGCGCGCCGAGGATCTCGCCGTACTTCTTGTCGCGCAGAATCTTGACGAACCCTTCGGTCTCACCGGTGCCGCGCGCCCGACCGTTGGCGGAGAACGGGAACTTCCCGGCGACGTAGTCGAGCTTCTTCTCCTTGCACTGATCCTCCGTGAGCCCGATGCTCGCGACTTCCGGGTGGCAGTAGGTGACGCTCGGCACGTTGTCGTAGCGGATGGCGTGGGGTTTCTGGCCGGCCAGGACCTCCGCCACGTGCACGCCTTCGCGGCTGCCTTTGTGGGCGAGCATGGGCGGGCCCGCCACGTCGCCGATGGCGTAATAGCCCGGCACCGTGGTCTGCAGGTTCTGGTCCACCTTGATGAAGCCGCGGTCGGTCAGCTGAATGCCCGTCTCTTTGAGGCCGATGCTCTCGGTGT
This sequence comes from Gemmatimonadales bacterium, assembly GCA_035576905.1. GTDB lineage: Bacteria > Gemmatimonadota > Gemmatimonadetes > Gemmatimonadales > GWC2-71-9 > DATLWA01. The sequence goes on along the minus strand of DATLWA010000284.1, from coordinate 17,276 downwards.
TCACGGCGCGGCCCGCGGCCATCAGCACGACGGCGGCTTCCACCTGCTGCTTGGCGCCGCCCGCTTCCACGTCGAGCGTCACCTTGTCCTTGCCGACCTTGGCCTGGGTGACTTTGGCGCCCGCAATCACGTCGATGCCACGCTTCTTGTAAACCTTGACCATCTCGGCCGATGCATCGGCGTCTTCCAGCGGCAGGATGCGGGGCAGGGCCTCGATCAGCGTGATTTTCGTGCCGAACGCGCTGAAGACGTCGGCGAACTCCATGCCGACGGCGCCCGCGCCGACGATGGCCATGGACTTGGGCGCGGTCTCGAGGAACAGCGCCTCATCCGAGGAGATCACCGTCGTCTTGTTGATGTCGAGCCCGATCTGCGGAATGCCTTTCACCCGCGAGCCCGTGGCGATGATCACGGCCTTCTTGGCTTCGTACACGTCGCCGCCGACCTTCACCTTCTTGCCGGGCTGCAAGGTGCCCGTGCCTTTCACCACCGTGACCTTGTTCTTCTTCATCAGGAACTCGACGCCCCTGGAATTCTGATCGCTCACGCGCCGCGAGCGCTTCATGGCGACGCCGTAGTCGGTCTTCACGGTCCCGGCGTCCACCCCGAAGTCCTTCGATTCCTTGAGCAGGTTCGCGATGTAGGCGGAGTGGAGCAGGGCTTTGGTCGGGATGCAACCGATGTTCACGCACACGCCGCCGAGCTTGTCCTGCTCGATCACGGCGGTGGAGAGGCCGAGCTGCGCCGAGCGGATCGCGGCGACATAGCCCGCGGGCCCGCCGCCGAGAATGATCACGTCGAATTGGTTGGCCACGGAGGTCCTCTAGAGGAGCATTGCCAGCGGGTTTTCCAGCATCTGTTTGAGCGTCTTCAGGAATGCGGCGCCGGTAGCGCCGTCGATCACGCGGTGATCGCAGCTCATGGTCACGCGCATGCGGCGCCGCGGCGCGATTGCGCCGTCCACCACCACCGGCTTCTGGACGATCGAGCCGATCGCGAGGATCCCCGCCTCGGGCGGGTTGATCACGCCGGTGAACTGATCGATCTCGAACATGCCGAGATTGGAGACCGAGAACGTGGATCCCGTGTACTCCTCGGGCGCCAGGCGCCGCTCGCGCGCGCGGCCCGCGAGCGCCTTCGCCTCGGCACCGATCTGCGCCAGCGACTTCAGGTCGGCGTTCTTGATCACCGGGGTGATCAAGCCGTCATCGATCGCCACGGCCATGCCGATGTGCACTTCGTTCCAGTAGCGGATGTGGTCGTCCTGGAACCAGGCGTTGCAGGCGCGGTGCTTGGTCAGCGCCAGCGCGGTGGCTTTGATGATGATGTCGTTGAAGCTGATGCGGCCCGTGTCGCCGAGCTGCTGGTTGAGCGACTCACGCGCCTCGGCCGCCCGCTCCATGTCCACTTCGGTCGTCAGGAAGAAGTGCGGGATGGGGCCGAGTGATGTCGCGAGCCGCCGCGCGATCGTCTTGCGGATCTGCGTGAGGGGGACGTCTTCGAACGGAGCGCCGCCCTTGGTCACGGCGATCGGTTGGGGAGTGGCGAGTGGTGCCCGCGGGGCCGGTGCAGAAACCGGAGCGCCCTTCTCCAGATCCCGCTTCACCACCCGTCCGCCCGGTCCTGAACCCTGCACGCGCTGCAAGTCGAGCCCCGAGTCGCGCGCGATGCGCTTCGCCAAGGGCGACGCTTTCACCCGACCAGCTTCCGTGGTGGTCGGGGACTGGGGAATGGGGACAGGGGATGGGGCTGCGGCAGTAACCGGAGCCGGAGCCGGAGCCGTAGCCACTTTTCCCCCGTCCCCTGTCCCCTGTCCCTCGATCTTTTCTCCCGGCGCCCCGATGTAGGCCACGACGCTCCCCACGGGCACCGTCTTGCCCTCGGGCACCAGCACCTTGATCAGATTGCCGTCGGCGCGGGCGACCAGCTCCATCACCGCCTTGTCGGTCTCGACTTCGGCGAGGGAGTCGCCCGACTTCACGGCATCCCCTTCCTTCTTACTCCACTTCACCAGGCGCCCCTCTTCCATTGTAGGGGAGAGCGCCTCCATGTAGACGGTGGTAGCCATGGTCAGTCGAGGTAGAGCACGCGCCGCGCCGCCGCCACGACCTTCTCGGGCGAGGGCTTGGCGAGCCGCTCCAGCTGCTTGTTGTAGGGCATCGGGATGTCCGCCTGCGTCACGCGCAGGACCGGCGCGTCGAGCTGGTCGAAGGCATCGCGCTGGATGATGTCCACCACCTGGGCGCCGATGCCGGCGTGGGGCCAACCCTCTTCCACCACCACGCAGCGGTTGGTTTTCGCCACCGACTCGAGCACCGCGGCCTCGTCCATGGGGCGCAACGACCGCAGGTCGAGCACCTCGGCCGACACGTTCTGCTCGGCGAGCTGCTCCGCCGCCTTGAGCGTCAGCGCCACGGTCTTGGAATGGCACACCAGCGTGACGTCGCTGCCGGCGCGCTTCACGTCCGCCTTGCCGATCGGCGTCAGATACTCGCCATCGGGCACCTCGCCCTTGGTGTTGTAGAGCATCTCGCCTTCCAGCACGATCACCGGATTGTTGTCGCGGATGGCGGATTTGAGCAGGCCCTTGGCGTCGGCGGGCGTGGCGGGCGCCACGACTTTGAGACCGGGGATGTGCGCCAGCCACGATTCCCAGGCCTGCGAGTGCTGCGCCCCGAGCTGCAGCGCGGCGCCGTTGGGCCCGCGGAACACGATCGGCATCCGCAGCTGGCCGCCCGACATATAGAGCATTTTCGCGGCCGAGTTGACGATCTGATCGAGCGCCAGCACGGCGAAGTTCCAGGTCATGAATTCGATCACGGGCCGCAAGCCGCCCATCGCCGCGCCCACGCCGATGCCGGCGAACCCCAGCTCGGCGATCGGCGTGTCGACCACGCGCTTGGCTCCGAACTCCTCGAGCAGGCCGCGGCTGACCTTGTACGCGCCCTGATAGACGCCGACTTCCTCGCCCATCAGGAACACGTCGCCGTCGCGCTGCATCTCCTCGCGCAGCGCCTGGTTCAGGGCGTCCCGGTAGGTGAGTGTGGCCACGGTCAGTCCGCCAGCACGTGCTGCGTGAGGGCTTCGGGTGCGGGATCGGGGCTCTCGTCGGCGAACTTCACCGCGGCGTCGACCTCAGCGTGGATCTCGGAGTCGAGCGCGTCGATCGCGGCCTGGTCCATCACGCCGTCGTCCTTGAGCTTGTGGGCCAGCTGCGTGATGGGATCCTTCTTCTTCTGCTCTTCCACCTCTTCTTTGGTGCGATACACGCCGTGGAGCGGATCCGACATCGAGTGGCCCATGAAGCGGTACGTGCGCACTTCGAGCAGCGTGGGGTGGCCGCCTTTGCGAGCGCGGTCGGCGGCGCGCTTGGTGGCGTCGTACACCGCCAGCACGTCCATGCCGTTCACCATCTCCGCGGCGATGTCGTAGCTGCAGGCGTGCTCCACCACGTCGGTGACGGCCGCGACGCGCTCGAAGGCGGTGCCCATGCCGTAGCGGTTGTTCTCGCACACGAAGATCACCGGCAACTTCCACACCGACGCCATGTTCATCGCCTCGTGGAACGCGCCGATGTTCACGGCCGCTTCGCCGAAGAAACAGATGCAGACTTGCTCGCTGCCGCGATATTTCGCCGCGAACGCCAGACCCGCCGCGAGCGGGATGTGCCCGCCCACGATGCCGTGGCCGCCCATGAAATGCCGCGACGCGTCGAACAAGTGCATCGAGCCGCCCTTGCCGCCCGAGCAGCCCGTCGCCTTGCCGAACAGCTCCGCCATCACCGCACCTGGGGGAATGCCGCGGATCAACGCCTGGCCGTGCTCGCGATACGAGCAAATGACATAGTCGTCGTCGCGCAGCGCCGTGAGCGTGCCGACGCCGACCGCTTCCTGGCCGATGTAGAGGTGGCAGAACCCGCCGATCTTGCCGAGCGCGTAGCACTCGGCCGTCTTCTCTTCGAAGCGCCGCACCAGCAGCATCTGCCGCAGCATGCGGCGCTGCAGCTCGGCCTGCGCTTTCGTGTCCTTGGCGGTGGCGGCGGCGGTAGCCATCAGGTGATCCTGGTCAAGCGCTCGCGGTGGCGCGCTCGACCTGCTCCCACGCGTGGTAGCTCGAGCGCACCAGGGGACCGGACTCGACGTGACGGAATCCCATCGCCCGGCCCAGGCGCCGCAGCTCGGCGAACTCGTCGGGCGTGTAATAGCGCGCGATCGGCAGGTGATCCGCCGACGGCCGCAGGTACTGGCCCACGGTCAGGATGTCCACGCCCTGCGTCCGGAGATCACGCATCGCGACCAGCAGCTCGTCCCATTCTTCGCCCAGACCGACCATCAGGCCGGACTTGGTGAGCAGTGTGGGGTCCAGCTCCTTGGCGCGGCGCAGCAGCTCCAGCGCGCGCGCGTAGCGGCCGCCCGGCCGCGCGATGCGGTACAGCCGGTCGATGGTTTCGAGGTTGTGGTTGAGGATGTCGGGCCGCGCCTGCACGACAATGCGCAACGCCTCCGGATTGCCCTTGAAGTCGGGGATCAACACTTCGACCGACGTCTCGGGCAGGCGGCGGCGCAGCTCGGTGATGGCGCCGGCGAAGATCTCGGCGCCGCCGTTGGGGAGGTCGTCGCGGTCCACGCTCGTGATCACGACGAACTCGAGCCCCATTTGCGCGACCGCTTCGGCCAACCGCACCGGCTCATCCAGATCGAGCGCCTTGGGAGTGCCATGCGCCACCGCGCAGTAAGCGCAGTTGCGCGTGCACACGTCGCCCAGGATCATGAACGTCGCGGCTTTGTGCTCCCAGCACTCCCCGATGTTGGGGCAGTGGGCTTCTTCGCAGACGGTGTGCAGCTTGAGATCGCGCATCAGACCCTTGAGCGCGACATAGTTCGTACCGCCGGGGGCGGGGACCTTGAGCCAGGACGGTTTGCGCTCGGCCGGGGCGGCCTGCCCCCGGCGTGGCGTGAGCTGGATCAGCGGCGCATTGGGCATGTCGGCCAAGAAGATAGCGGTGTGAGTGGGCACCGGGTAGGGTTTTTCAACCGTCCGGTTGAAACAGGCGTCTAGTTCTGCGGCTCGTCGCCTCGCTTCCGCAGGCGCTTCAACTGCTCCTCGATCATCGGGTCGGTCGACAGCGTGCCGTCGGCGATGTCGGCCAGCTCCTCGGCCTCGCGCCACTGCCGTTCCAGCTCCAAAACCTCCGCCTGCTCGTCGACCGCCATCTCCAGCGCCAACCGGCGCTCGGGCCGCAGCGAGCGCAGAGTCAGCTCGCGCCGCGCGATGTCCTTGATCAGGCGGTCCGGGCCGCCATAGGACTCCACTTCACGCGCCGCGTCGGCGGACCGGCGTTTGCCCGCGCGCTGCAGATTGAGATACGTGAGCCCCTGGCGTACCGCCTGTGCGGCGTCGCCACCGGTGAGCAGCGCGCCTTCCTGGTGGCAATTGGGGCAGCTCACCACGAGCGCCAGATCCGCCTGGGCATTGGGGACGAGGCGCGCGCGCTGGACGTGCTTGGCGCGCAGCTCCATGAGGGTGTTGCACCGCGCGCAGATCGGTGGCTCGGTGAGCGGCACGCGGCGCCGGCCGACGATGCCGGTGTAGATCGAATTGGCGAGATTCGGCAGCTGGAATGTCATCACACCCATCGACCCGCCCGCGGCCGCGTTGATCGCGATCATCACACCAGCCGCGGCGAGCGTAATCGGCACGACGTACTTGAGGCGCTCCTGGCGGCGCGCTTTGAGTCGCTCCCCATAGCGCCATTCCGCCAGCTCGAGGCGCGGCGGCTTGCCGACGCGCACGAAGTCGTAGCGTTCCCAGCGGATCAGCGCGACCTGCTCGGTCGAGGCGAGCAGCCGCCCGGCGGCCGCCGCGCGGGACACGCCTTCGATGCGCTCGAGACGATCATCCAGCGGCGTGAGGTTCCACCGCCCGCACTTGGGACAGACCACCCACAGACGCTCTTTCCATTCGTCGAACGCCAGGCGGCGCCCCACGCCGAGTCCCGAGGGACCGCCGTCGCCGTCGAAGCCGCCGTTACAGAACGCGCAGGTCTTGTACATCAGTCCCGCCACAAACGCTGCGGTAGGAACGCCGCGATGTCCACGTCGGTCCGGCCGGCGGTGACCAGGTCGCCCACGGCCTCACCCGTGAGGGCGGCGAAGAGAATGCCGTTGCGGCCGTGGCCGGTGGCATAGACCAGACCGGTCACGTCAGCGTCCGGTCCCACGATGGGCAGGCCGTCGGGTGAGAGCGGCCGCAGGCCGGCCCAGGCGCGCTCCACGGTGAGCGCCGCGAGCCGGGGCAGGAGCCGCGTGATGCGCTGCTGGATCTCGGCGAGGCCTTCGTTGGTGACGCGACAGTCGAACCCGGCGCGTTCCATCGTGCTGCCGAGCACCGCCTTGCCGCCGCGCTCCACCAGGTATGCGTGGTCGCAGTACAGCACCGCGCGCGGCATGCCGGGCGGCCACGGCGTTTGAATCATCTGCCCGCGCACGGGCTCGACCGGCAGCGGTCGCGGCAGGCCAGCCAGGCGGCTGGACCAGGCTCCCGCCGCCACCACCACGTGTCCGCACGCGACGGCGGCACCGCCCACCTCGACGCCCGTTACCGCGGTCCCCGCGACCGCAATGCGCTCGACCCGCTCATGGCGGATGGTGACGCCGCCGCGCTGCGCGTCCGCGAGCAGCGCGCGGGTGAGCGCGGGTGCGTCCACGGCGCCGTCTTCCGGCGCGTACAGCGCGCCGAGGCAGGCGGGCGCCACGGCGGGCCAGCGCTCCCGCACGTCCGCGGGCTCGAGCCAGTCGCAGCGCAGGCCTGCCTGGCGCTGCGCCGCGACCCCCGCTTGGAGTCGCTCGGCGGCCGCCTCGTCGAGCGCCACGGACGCGATGCCCTCGCGCCAGAAGCCGATGTCGATGCCGGTCGTCTCGCGCAGCGCCGGGGCGAGGGACTCGTACAGGTCGCGGGCGCGGACGGCGGTGGCGAGGGTTTCGGGATCGGTGGGCTCGATCTGCGCGGCGAGCAGGCCCGCGGATGCGGCCGAGGCGGCTGCGGGGTCTGGGCCGGGCTCGAACAACACGGTGCGCGCGCCGCGCCGGGCCGCAGCCCGGGCGCAAGCGGCGCCGATCACGCCGCCGCCGATGATGGCTACGTCGTAGGGAAACTTCATGCTAGATTGCCCCGTACAGTCCGCACCTTCTGGAGGATAACATGTTTCGGAGCATTCTCGGATTTGCGGTGCTGGCGGTGGTCGCCTGGTTCGCCTTGAACATCGTCTTCAGCATCCTGGGGGGTCTGGTCGGACTGGCGATGACGGTCCTGATGTTCGCGGCCGTGGGCTTCGTCTTCTATCTGGTGCTGCGAATGATCAGTCCCAGCGCGGCCGACAAGATCCGCGACATGATCAAGGGACGCGCCCCTGAGTCTTAACGATCCCAGGGCAGCAGCTGGCTGGAGTGCACGTGGATGATGCGCCAGCCGCCCGGCCGATCCTCTAGTATGAACGTCGCCCGCCCGGCTTCGGCCTGGCGGGCGCCGACCCATCGGTAGTCCACCAGCACCCACGCGAAGCGGCCTTCAAGGGTGACCGAGGCGGTCGCCACGGTCACGCGGCCGCCGTAGGTCACACCCGCGAAGCGCGGCGCGCTGAGCCGCACTTGCGCGTTGGCCACCACGACAGCGTCGGTCGTGTACAGCGTGTCGGCTGCCCGATCGAGCGCTGCGTCGAGCAGTAACGCCGCGCGCACGATGCCTTCGACGACTTCAGGAGTGCCGCGAACCGTGGCGCGCGGCGTGAGCACGGTGCGGTGCGTCACGCACGCGGCGGCAAGCGCCGCGGCGGCTAGGCCAGCGACCCTACTTCTTCTTCCCATCGAGCCGGCCGAGCACGGCCCAACAGAGCAGCGGCAGCAGGATCTCGTGGTGGCCGGTGAGCTGCAGGCCGCGGCCGCCGCCGAGCGTTGGTCGTTCCACCACGTTGACGCGCGGCCGGTAGTGGCGCTGCATGTCGCAGTCGCACGCCGTGAATTTCGTGGGCCGGCCGGCGTTGAGGTTGCGCGCCACGCTCAGCGCTTTGAGAAACACCTCGGGCATCACGACCGCGCTGCCCAAGTTCAAGACCACGCCGCCGTCGTCCAGGGCGGGGAGGTCCGCCGCCAGACGGCGGAAGTCGCGGTGGCTCGTCGCGCCGATGGCGGCGCCGTCGGCGGCCGGGTGCTGGTGGATGATTTCCGCGCCCACCGCCGCGTGCACGGTCACGGGCACGCCGAGGCGCTCGCACGCGACGAGCAGCGAGACGTCGCGGCCGGGCAGCTCGCGGCGCGCCGCCAGCGCGCGCGCCAGCGCCTCGCCCATGCCGCGCTCTTCCTTCGCGCCGCGATTAATGGCGTCGTTCATCTCGCGGCCGGTTTCCTCCGCCATGCCGAACGTGCCGTCGGCCAGCCCCGCCGCCACGTCTTCACTCGTCCCGCCGAAGGCGGCGAGCTCGAAGTCGTGGATCGCGGCGCTGCCGTTCATGGCGACGTGCGTGATCACCTTGCGGCGCAGCAGCTCGATCAGCAGCGGGCCGAGCCCGACCTTGATCACGTGGCCGCCGAGCATCGCGACCACGGCGCGGCGGCCCGCGGCGGCGACGAGCTGATCCACGAGGACGCGGGCGTCGCGGGCGGCGAGCATGTCGGGCAGGGCGGCCCAGAAAGCGGCGAAGCTGGTGTCCGGTCCGGGCGGGTGGGCGAGCAGGGTGGGGTCGACCTTGTTGGTACGCTGGGCGATGGGCACAGTCTTGAGGCGGGAAAGGTCCGCCTCGCGATAGTCGGTCATGGACGCCCCGGGACGGAGTACTCCTTCAGCCGCATGGTGACGGTGCCGAACGAGAACGTCGAGACCAGCGCCAGCATCATGTGCCGGTCGTCGTCGGACAGATACATCTGCGTCTCCGACTTCTCCGCCAGAATGCCGCGGCCCTTGGGAATGTAGGGCCGCACGACGATCGCGTTGAACTTGCCGGCCGGAATGCTGATCCGCTCCCGGCGCAGCACCTGGATGATCACCGGATTGCGGTCGGGCCGGAAATAACGGTTGTACTCATAGCGCTTCCCGACCTCCAGGGGCACCGTGCGGATCCAATAAAGGAACGCGGCATCGTCGAGCGGATTGGCGATGGTCGGGAAGGTCGAGTCGACGCCCTCTTCGCGGTAGAATCCGGAATCGGGAAAGATGTTGTAATAGTGATGCCACACGCGACCGCGCTCGTCGGCGTCCTGGTGAAACTGGCGCGAGCGGAAGTCGTTCTTGCCCACCCACGATTCCATCGTTTGGTCGAGGTGGTACCACAGGGCGCCGCCCTGAATGCGGAAGCGCAGGTGCACGGCCTCCACCCCGCGAATGGTATCGAGCCCCACCACTTCCATGGTCGCCTGGCCCACGTGGAACGGGCCGTAATTCGCCTGATAGCGCATCCGCTCGCCCACGGCGAACGGCACCACCGTCGCCGCCGCGGTTACCGTGGCATGCGCGCCACCGCGCGCGGAATCGTTCTGCGAGCGCAGGGGCGCGGCGAGCAGGAGCGCGAGCGCCGCCACGTGCGCCGCGCGGATCACGCGGCGCGCCTTCCACGCCTGCACCAGCCGGTCCCAGGGCCGCGCGCGCGACGGGCGCTGCTGCAGGTCGTAGCGGGCCATCGTGGGCACGGTATCGGTGCGGCGCGAGTGCGGCGCCAGGCGGGCCAGCAGCTCGGCGTTGGCGGACCAGCCGTCGGTCGAGAGCAAGGCGCCGGCCGCGGCCTGCTTCAGCGCCTGCCGCAGCACGATCAGCCGCAAGGCCACGAAACCCGAGACGGTGTCGCGCACGCCCGGCACAGGGAGCAGGCGGGGCGCGAGGCGGCGGGCCCAGCGATACGCGCGCGACACGGCGCCCGCCGTCCGCGTCTGCTCCGCCACCACCAGGTCCGCCCCGGACTCCAGGCGCTTGACCATTTCCTCCATCGCATCGGGCGAATGGACGAAGTCGGCGTGCAGGACGATGGCGCAATCCCGCTTGGCGCGGTCGGTGCGCTCGAGCGCGAGCTGCAAGAGGGTCTCCACGCTCTTGGCGTACCCCCGGCGCTCGCGATGGGTCACGATCTCCATCGGCAGCACGCGGGCGTAGGTGGCGAGCACGTCACGGGTGTCGTCGGTGGACGCGTCGTTGCACACCAGCAGCTGGTATTCGCGCGGAAACGCCGTGAAGACCTGCCGCACCTTCCACAGGACCAGGCCGGCGGTCTTCGCTTCGTCATGTACCGGAACGCAGACGTAAATCATGGCCCTGCAATCTAGACGAGCGAGCGATAGACGGCCAAGACGCCGCTCGCCATGGCGTGCGCCGTGAAGCGATCGGGGAGGCGCGGGCTGCGGAGCGCGGAATGCGGATTACCGAGCACTTCCAGCACTTTGCGCGCCAGCGCGGCGTCGTCGCCGACGTCCACCAGGGCCTCCGGTGGCAGCATCTCGGGCAGGCCGCCGCCGCGCGTCGCGACGACCGGCTTGGCGAGGGCGAGCGCGTGCAGCACGACGGTGCCGAGCCCTTCTTCCTTGGACGACATGACGAACACGTCCGCTTCGCGGATCAGCGCGTCGGCGCGCTCCACCCAGCCGAGCAGGTGCACGCGGTCGGCGAGGCCGAGGTGCTCGATCTCGGCGGCCAACGCCGCGCGGCGCTCGCCGGTGCCGGCGATGGCCCAGTGCAGGTCGGGCCGCGCGGCGCGCGCGGCGGCCGCGGCCCGGATAAGAGTGCGCTGATCTTTGTGATCCACGAGTGCGGCGACGTTGACGGCCAGCGGTGTGCCCGCGGCGAGGCCGAGCCGCGCCCGGATGCCGAGCGGCGGCTCGGCGGCGCGCCGCACCTCGTCGGGCTCGATGCCCGAGGGGACCACGGTGATCCCCGCGGGCCGGGCCCCGTCGGCGAGCAGCACGCGCTTCACCGCGTCCGAGATGGCGATGAGATGGTCAGCGCGAAACCACGTGCTCGAGCGGGCGACGTGGAAGTCGACACGGCGCGTGGCAATGATGGGCGGCGCGAGCCCGCGGCGGGCGGCGAAGCGCCGCGCCCACAGCGCTGCCATAAGCGAATGACTGTCGTGGGCGTGAACGACGGCGGGTTGCAGCGCGCGCAGCGCGACGTACACCTGGCGCACCGCTCGGGGGTCGAAGCCCAGGGTCCAACCGGCGCCGCGCACCGTGACGCCGTCCGCGGCCACGCGCTCGGCCAGCGCGCTGCCGCGCTGCGTGACGAGGATCTGCTCCACGGAGAGCCGCGCCAGCTCGCGGCACAGCAGGCGCACCTGGTTCTGGCCGCCCCGCCACTCGCGGCCCGAGTCCACTTGCAGGATACGCACGGTGCTCAGACGGGCTGCTTCACGACGCCGGCCAGGACGTGCCGCAGCTCGGCGAGCGTGAACGGCTTGCGCAGATACGGCCGGCCCAGCGACTCGAGGAAGTGCAGGGTGTCGCCGCGCACGGTGTCGCCGGTCGAGAAGATCACGCGCTCGGCGCTGGCGGGCCGCTCGCGGGCCAGGCGCTGGTACATCTCGCGGCCGCCGAGCCGCGGCATCCGCAGATCGCAGATCACCACGTCGAACGGCTGCACCAGCACGAGCGCGTAGGCGTCCTCGCCGTCGCCCGCGACGTGGACGGTATGGCCCCAGCTCTCGAGCGTGGCGCGCATGTAATAGCGGATGTGCGGCTCGTCGTCGACCACGAGCACGCGCAGCGGCTGCACCGCGGCGGGCAGGGGCAGGCCGGCGGACGGCCGCGCGCCGCGTCCCGCCGCCGGCAGCTCGACCGTGAACGTGGCGCCCGCGCCCGGGCTCGAGTCGAGCGTGATGCGGCCGCCGTGCTCGCGCAGGATGCCCTGGCAAATCGACAAGCCGAGACCCGTGCCCTCGCCCTCGGGCTTGGTCGTGAAGAACGGCTCGAACGCGCGCTGCGCCAGCTCCTCGCTCATGCCGGGGCCGTCGTCGGCGACCGTCACGGCGACGCCGTCCAGCCACTTCTTGACCGTGATCCAGACGCGCCCGGGCCGCCGCGTCCCCGCGATCGCCTGCGCCGCGTTGGTGAGGAGGTTGACGAACACCTGCTTGATCTGATTGGCGTTCACTTCCACGTCGGGCGCGTCGGCTTCCACTTGCAGCGCCGCTTCGACGCGCAGCGCCATCAGCTCGTTGCGCATCAGCGCGAGCACCGACTCCACCAACGGGCCCAGCGCCTGCCGGCCGCGCTCGCCTTCCTGGCGGCGCGCGAACGACAGCAGGTTGCGCACGATGGTCGCGGCCCGCTCCGCTTCCTGCCGGATCACGGCGAGGGGCTCGGCCAGCGCGGGCGGGATCTCGCCCGCCTCGGAGAGGAAGTCACTGAAGCCCACCACCGAGGCGAGCGGATTGTTGAGGTCGTGCGCCACGCCGGCGATGAGCTGGCCGATGGCAGACATCTTCTCCGACTGCACCAGCTGCTCCTGCAGCCGGCGCTTGTCGGTCTGGTCGTCGAAGATCAGCACCGCCGCGCCCGATTCCGATGCCGCCATCGGCACCGCGCTGATCTGGAAGATGCGGTCGCCCGAGCGCAGCTCGACCGGCGGCCCGCCCGGTCCCGCCAGCACGCGACCCACCGCCTCCGACCAGGGCGGCGGCACGAGCGTGAGCCAGGGCCGGCCGGGAAGCGCGGTCACGGGCAGGCCGACCAGGTCGGCAAAGATGCGGTTGCCGCGCCGCGCCACGCCGTGGGCGCTGACGATGCAGATCGCCTGCGGGATCGCGTCCACCGTCAGCTCCCACTCGCGCTTGCCGGAGGAGAGCAGCTCGAGCAGGCGGCTGTTCTCGAGCGCGATCGCCGCCTTGGCCACCACCGAGTTCACGAACGCGAGCTCCGCGGGTCCGAAGTCCCCCGCGGTGTGGGACGCCAGCGAGACGGCGCCGATCGTCCGGCCCACGGCGCGCAGCGGCGCGCCGATCCACGATTGCGGCGCGCCCTCACCCGTGTCGGCGCCGCGCGCCAGCGCCTGGGCCGCGACGTCCGACGGCAGCACCAGCGGCCCGCGGGCCAGGGCGAGCTGCAGCAGCGGATCGTCGGTGCGCGTGGGGCCGCCGCCCAGCTCGTAGACCACCGTGAGGTGATTGGCGTCGGGATCGAGCAGCACGATGGTGAGCTGCGCCGGCGCGAGCACGTCGGTGAGGGCGCGGGCGACGACCTCGACCACCGTCGTCGGCCGGTACGCGCTGGCCAGCTCCTGCGACAGCGCGGTGAGCCGGGTCAGGAGCTCGACAGCGCCGTCGGGGAAACGGCCGGGGCGGCCGGCGGCCGGCATCAGGCGAGCGCCCGCGCGAAGCCCCGGAACAACGCGTCGCCGTGCTCGTCCTCGGGGTGCCATTGCACCGCCAGCACGCGCCGCCCCTCTTTGGCCTCCGCGCCTTCGATCAGACCGTCCTCCGCCCATGCCGTGGCGAGCAGGTCACTCGCGAGATCCTTCACCGCCTGATGGTGGCGGCTGTTCACGTCCAGCGCCGTCGCGCCGAGCGTGGCGCACATCGTGGAGCCGCGCTCCACCGTCAGGCCGTGGCGGGCGCCCTTGCCCTCGTGACGCACGCCCGCCGGGCGCTCGCTCGGGAGGTCCTGGAACAGCGTGCCGCCGAGGAAGACGTTGAGCAGCTGGATGCCGCGGCAGATGGCGAGCAGCGGCAGCCGTCGCGTCCACGCCGCGTCGAGCAGCGCGAGCTCGACGGCGTCGCGCGCGGGATCCACGGCGCCGAGTTTCGGATGGGGGGCGGCCTTGTAGCGCTGGGGCTCGACGTCCTCGCCGCCGGTGAGCACCAGGCCCGCAGCGCCGTCCAGCGCGCGCACGGCCAGCGCGGGATCCACGATGGGCGGGACCACGAGCGGCAGCAGGCCCACCGCGGCGAGCGCGCGCACATACGCGCTGTTCAGCGCCACGCGCTCCTGCCCGCCGTCGGTGCGCCGCGGCGCGGTGACCGCGACGACGGCGTTCATTTCTTGGGAGGGCTCGCGGGCGGGCCCAGCAGCGGGCAGGCCAGATTGTTCATCGACGCCCAGTCGACTTTCACCCCGAACAGGGGGATGGTCCGGGAGCCGTCGGTGAGCGAGCCGAGGTGCGGGAAGCTCGCGGGCGGCCGCTGGCTCTCGTACACCAGGGCGCCTTCCACGCGGTTGGTGGAGTCGTCGGCGACGAGCAGCGCGTACCCGGTCGAATCGTTGCCGCCCTTGTTCGTGAACACCGCGGGCAGCGTGTCACCGTCGGTGCGCAGCACCAGCTGGCCCTGCTGATAGCCGACGAGCATCGTGCTCTGGTCCCCGTGGCCGACGATCCGCAGCGGCAGCCGGTCGGGCAGGCCGCGCGGCGCGTCGAGCAACAGCGCGCGGGCGTCGCCGAGGCGCTGGACGATCAGCGTCGGTCCGGCGAGCAGCGCGAGACCGCAGGCGGGCGAGCCCGACCGCGGCCCGCCGCAGGCGGCGAATGCGGCGAGGGCGAGGACGGCGGCATGTCGAGGCATGGCCCAAACCTAATAGGAATACACGAGGGTCAGGGTGACCGTGCGCACAGGCTCCAGCGTGCGGGGCACCACTGAATAGATGTAGTTGAGGGCGTTGGCCACGAGGAGATGCGCCGCGAGCGGCCCGCGGCCGTACTCGGCGCGCAGGTCCAGCACTTTGGCGGCGATCCGGGGATCGGGTTCGTAGATCGCGACCCGCTCCATGCGGCTGGAATAGCGGAAGTCGGCGCCGAAGCCCGCCGCCCGGCCGAGCGCATAGTCGGCGGAGAGGGTGAGCAGGTGGCGCGGGCGGAAGGCCAGCGGCCGGTCGGGCGTCGAGTCGGTCCCCAGCTCACGGGCGTAGAGGAACGTGTACGCTGCGGACGTCGCCAGCCGCTCTGTGAACGGCCGGGCGCGCAGCGCGAGGTCGAGGCCCGCCCAGCGCGCGCGCTGCAGGTTGCGGAACTGGATCTGGCCCTGGACGGAGTCGACGTTGGGCTCGATCAAGTGCTGCGCCTCGGTCCAGAACAGCGCGGCATCGGCGTGCAGCCATTGGCCGATGGGCCGCGCGTGTCCCACCTCGAACGACCACGCCACCTCGGGCTGGAGGTTGGGGTTGGGGATCACCGGCAAGCCGTCCACCACGGTCGTGACGAAGCGCTCGGCGATGGACGGCGCGCGGAAGCCGCGCCCCGCCGAGAACCGCCACGCGCCGCCGCCGGACGGAATCACCAGCCCCACCCGCGGGCTCACCACGGCGGTCATGCCGCCGCCGTCCACCGTGAGAAAATCGGCGCGCGCGCCGACGGTGAAACGCAGCACGCCGTGGCGCCGCTCGCTCTCGCCGTAGGCCGCGTATTCCCCCTGGGTGTGCACGCCGAAGAAATCGCTGGTGACGCTCGACAGCGCGGCCTCACCGCCGACGGTGACGACCTGATCCGGCGCCGGCGTCACCACCGCGCGCAGCTCGCCGCCGAACAGGTCGGCGATGGCGTAGTCGCTGCTCGTCGGGAAGAGGTCCTCGAAATGCGTCCGCGACCAGGAGGCTCGCCCCGTCCAGGTGAGCTGGTCCGACACCGTACGCTCGACAGTGCCGGCGATGAAGCCCTTGCCCGATGTGGTGCGCGCGCCCAAATCGGCCGTGTCTGTCATGAACGGTTGGTAACTCTGGCCGCGGGTATCGCACGCGCCTTGTACGCACCAGCGCAGCGCCGTCTGATTGTCGTCGTTGGCCCACGCACCGGACAACCGCACGCGCAGATTGGGCGCGGCGAGCCATTCGCCCTTGCCCGCGACCTGCCAGTGGTCGTCGCGATCCTGCTGGCGGTAGCCGTCGGAGTGCCGGGCGCCCGCGGCGAACGCGCCGCGCAACGTTTCGCTGCCGTACGACGCGGCGACGTCGAGGCCGCCCTCGCCGCCCGTGAAATCACGGAAGCGCCACACGTCGTTCGGCGGGTTGGCGTAGAAGCCCGCGGTGGTGCGCAGGCGGGCGTGGAAGTCCATCGGGAGTTCGCGCGTGATGAGGTTGATCACGCCGCCCAGGGCGGCGGAGCCGTACAGGGCGGACCCCGCGCCTTTCACGATCTCGACGCGCTCCACCTGATCGACGGGAATCACGTCCCAGTTGATGCCGCCGCGGTCGCCCTGGTTCATGGGAACGCCGTCGACCAGCAGCAGCACGCGCGAGCCCAAGCCCTGCACGTAGCCGGTGGAGCCGCGGATGTTCACCTGGCCGTTCAAGAACTGCACGGCGGGCGCCTTGCCCACGGCTTCGTCGATCGTGTTGATGGCGCGGCGTGAGATTTCGGAGTCGGTGACGATCGCGGTGCTGGCGACGGCCAGATCGAGCAGCTGCGAGCGTTTGGCGGCGGTGGTGACGACGGGCTGCATCTCGATCGGGATTCCGCCGCCGAGCCGAATGTCGAGTTGCAGCGAATCGCCCGCCGCAACCGTTACGTCCTGCGTCTGCTTACGGAACGCAATGCGGCTCACTGTCAGGTGCACGAGCCCAGCCTGGAGCACGAGCCGGTAGCGTCCCGACGAGTCGGACGACACGGTGTGCTTTCCGCCCTCCACGATGGCAAACGGAAGCGGCGCGCCCGCGCTGTCCCGGACCGTCCCGTAGACAATGCCGGTGCCTTGCGCTCCCGCGACGACCGGAACGCCGAGCAGAACTGCGACAAAGAGCCCGCGTCTCACGGGCACGGCGGGCTGTAGTAGCGGCAGGGCGGGTGCAGGTGGTCGAAATCGATCACGAAGTCGATCGAGTCCGTACCCTGTGTGTAGACGTTGACGACGCCGGGGAGCGTCGTGTCGGCGGGATTGCGATAGTAGCCGGCCTCCTTGAGCGTCGAATCGGCGGTCGCCGCGGAGAAGTCCTGTCGCACCCAGACCGCCAACACCCATTCGTAGCGGCCTGGGGGCAGCGGCACCGTGTAGAACGCGGACGTCGTGTCGAGCGGCAGCGCCTGCACCAGCACGACGTTGGGCTGGAAGTTGAACAGGTCGTCGCGCGATTGCGGGAGTTTGGCATAGGCGACGACGACCACTTCCTTCGTGCTGTCGGGGACGGCGCCCTGGAAGGTCACATGCCCGCAAATGCCGGTGAAGTTCTGGGGGCACGTCGTGGGGGCGGGCACCGGTTGGAGCCCGTCGTTGCAGGCGAGCAGGGCGAGCACGAGGACGGCGGCGCGCGCGCGCGGCAGGGTGCGCACGCCTGCAATCTGCCCGGTTCCGCCCGCGCGTCAACTTGACCCGTGTTTCCATCAGG
>DATLWA010000283.1:0-9232 GCA_035576905.1 Gemmatimonadales bacterium | reverse complement strand
GCGCCCACGCCGCCATCGCGACGAACAAGCCGAGCGCCGCGGCCAAGACCGGGTAGAGCGTGCCCCACGATTGCACCGTGCGCAGCAAGTCCTGCGCTTCGAGCGGGCTACGATCGGCGGACGCCGCGCCTTGCAGCGAGATGATGGGCAGCGCGAACGCGGCGATGGTCCCGACGAGGATGATCAGCCGCGACCATTTCCATTGGGTGAACAGCATCACGCGGAACATCACGCGCTCCTTTCGCTGCGGCCGGCGCGGAACGAGCGCAGCAGCTCCACGAACCCGTCTTCCAAGTCCAGGTCGATCACGTCCTGGAGCGACGCGCCGACGCCGGCGAAGTAGCCGGCCATCTCCGGCTTCCATTCCCCCACGACCCACGTCTCGGCCGCTGCCGTGGCGGGCTCCCGCGCGAACAGCGCAAACGGTGTTGGTCCGAGCGTGGCCGGCGCTCCGGCGACGCGCAGCCGCTTGGTGCCGTTCTTCAGTTGCTCCATCGGGACCTCGGTGACGAGCCGGCCGTCGTCCATCACCGCAATCCAGTCGCAGATGCGCTCGATTTCGTGCACCAGATGGCTCGAGATGAAGACGGCAGCGCCGCGCTGCGAGACGTACTCGAGCAGGGCCGCCAGAATGTCGCGGCGCACCACCGGATCGAGGCCGTCGGTGGGCTCGTCCAACACGAGCAGCTCGCCCTGCTGCGCCAGCGCCAGCAGGATCATCACTTTCGCCTTTTGGCCTTTCGAGAGCCGGCCGAACAACCGCTCGCCGTCGAGATCGAACTGGCGCAGCAGCTGCGCGGCGCGCGCCCCGTCCCACGTCGGGTAGAACGCGGCCTGAAAGCGTATGATCTCATTGACCGTGAGCGTGGGATCGAGGTGCGGCTGCTCCGGGACGTAGCCCACGCGCGCCAGAATTTTGGGAGCGTCGTCGGGCATGTGATCGCCCAGGACCGTGATCCGTCCGCTCTGCGGCCGCAGCAGCCCGAGGACGAGTCGGATGGTGGTGGTCTTCCCGGAGCCGTTGGGCCCGAGGAAGCCGTAAATCGCTCCGGCCGGCACGTGGATCGAGAGGTCTTGCAGCGCGAACCCCTTCCCGGGCCGGTAGTGGAGGCTGTCGATCTCGATGACGTTGGTCATGTGGTCTTTGCTCCCAAGGCTCCGTCGATGGCTTCCCGCAGCTCCTCGAGCGTCACGCCCATGCGCCGCGCGTCCGCGAGGACACGCTCCACCAGCGCCTTGGCCTGGCGGGCGCGCTCCCGCGTCCGTCGCCCGGGCGCCAGCTCGCGCACGTAGGTCCCCGCGCCGTGCCGGATTTCCACGAACCCCTCGGCTTCGAGCTCACGGTATGCCTGGGCGATCGTCGCGGGGTTGACCCGCAGGCGGGCGGCCAGCTCGCGCACCGAAGGCAGCAGTGCACCCGTCCGCAGCTCGCCCGCCGCGATCGCCACCCGGAAACGGGCGGCGATCTGGGCGTACAACGGCGTCGAACTGCGCGGATCGATGTGCTCGAACATGTCCCGGGCTGTATTACTGAAGTAATACAGTGTGTCTCCCGCTCGGTTCTGTCAAGCGGCACATAACGCCCTATTTGCCAATGGGTTGGAACGCAGCCAAGTTTCCGGCATGAAGCCATCACGCCTCAACGTCTCGAGCGGCACGCCGTGGGAGCCGGTCGTGGGCTACTCGCGCGCGGTGCGTGTGGGCAAGGTGATCCACGTCGCGGGCACCACCGCCACCGACACCGCCGGGAAAATCGTCGGCGGCGGCGACGCGTACGCCCAGGCGGTCCAGGCGCTGCGCAATATCGAGCGGGCGCTGGTCCAGGCGGGCGCCACACTGAAGGACGTCGTGCGCACGCGCGTCTATCTCACCGACATCGCGCGCTGGCAGGAGGTGGGTCGCGCGCACGGCGAAGTGTTCGCCACGATCCGTCCCGCCTGCACGATGCTCGCGGTGAGCGCGCTCGTGTCACCTGACATGCTGGTGGAGATCGAGGCCGAGGCGATTCTGCCCTAAATGCGCGTGCTCGTGTCGGGCGCCAGCGGGTTGATCGGCTCGGCTCTCGTGCCGTACCTCGAGGGGCGCGGGCACACCGTGGCCAAGCTGGTGCGCCGCGAAGTCGACGGCGTGCGCTGGGATCCGGCGGCGCGCACGATCGACCGCGCGGCCCTCTCGCGGTTCGATGCCGTCATTCATCTCTCCGGCGAATCGGTGCTGGCGCGCTGGACGCCCGCGAAGCAGGCGGCGATCCGCGCCAGCCGCGTGGACTCCACCGCGTTTCTCGCGGGCGTGCTGGTGGCGCTCGACCGCAAACCCGCCGTGCTCGTCACTGCCTCCGCCATCGGCTATTACGGCGACCGCGCCGACGAGATCCTGACCGAGGACAGTCCACCGGGCGCGGGATTCCTGGCCGACGTTTGCCGGGCATGGGAAGCGGCGGCGGAGCCGGCGACGCGCGCCGGGATTCGCACGGTCCAGCTGCGCATCGGACTGCCGCTCACCGCGGCCGGCGGCATCCTGGGACAGTTGTTGTTGCCGTTCCGCCTGGGGCTCGGCGGGCCGGTCGGGCGGGGCGCCCAATGGTGGAGCTGGATCGCGCTCGAAGATTTGCTCGGCCTGTTCGCGTTGGCGCTCGACACGACGTCACTCTCCGGCCCCGTGAACGGCACCGCGCCGCACCCCGTCACCAATCGCGATTTCGCTGCGACCCTGGGCCGGGTGCTCGGGCGCCCTGCGTTCCTGCCGGTACCCCCAGTGGCGCTGCGACTCCTGTTCGGCACCGCCGCCGCGAACGGCGCGATGCTGACCGGGTGCCGCGTGCAGCCCGCGCGGGCGGTAACTGCCGGATTCCGGTTCGCATATCCGGACCTGGAACCGGCGCTGCGACGGGCGCTCGCCCTCGCGGGCGGCGCCGGACGGCGATAATCTTCGTGCCGTGAGCAACCTGCCCGATCGTTACGACCCCGACCTGCCCGACGAGGAGGAAGTCGATCCGCGCGACCTGGTGTCCGAGCGCTCGCGCGGCGTGGCGCTGGGCCTCGGGATCGTGCTGGGTGTGTTCGGCGGACACCGCTTCTACGTCGGCAAGATCGGCACCGGCCTCGCCATGCTGTTCACGTTCGGCGGCCTGGGCCTGTGGTGGCTGTACGACATCATTCTGGTGTCGGCGGGCGAATTCACCGACATCGACGGCAAGCGCCTGGTGCGCTGGGACGTGAACGACCCCATCGGTCGCACGCTGCCGCGCGGCGCGACGCGGCAGATCGAGACCCTCACCCAGGATGTGGACGCGCTGCGCACGCAGCTCGGCGATCTGGCGGAGCGTGTGGACTTCGCCGAGCGCATGTTGGCGCAGCAGCGCGAACGCAACTCGCTCAAGCCCTGATGAAAATCGGAATCCCGAAAGAAACCGCGACCGGCGAGCGCCGCGTCGCGCTGGTGCCGGAAGCGGTCGGCCGCCTGGTGAAGGGCGGCCACCAGGTGACGATCGAGGCCGGCGCCGGCGTCGAGGCCGGATTCCCCGACGCGGCCTACGTGGCGGCGGGCGCAACCGCGGGCGACCCCTGGGGCGCGGACGTCGTCTGCAAGGTCCAGAAGCCGAGTACTGCGGAAGTGGCGAAGCTGCGCGAGGGCGGGGCCCTGGTTGGCGTACTACAGGCAGCCACCAGCGCGGACCTGCTCCGTCAGCTGGCGCAGCGCCGGATCACGGCGTTCAGTCTCGAGCTGCTGCCGCGCATCACGCGCGCCCAGCCGATGGACGTGCTGTCGTCGCAGGCCACGGTCGCCGGCTACAAGGCGGTGCTGCTCGCCGCCGCCACGACGCCGCGCTTCTTCCCGATGCTCGTGACGGCCGCGGGGACATTGCCGCCGGCGCGCGTGCTCGTGCTGGGCGCGGGGGTCGCGGGCTTGCAGGCGATCGCCACCGCGCGCCGCCTGGGCGCCGTGGTCTCGGCGTTCGACGTGCGGGCCGCCGTGAAGGAGCAGATCGAGAGCCTCGGCGCCAAATTCCTGGCGATGGACCAGCCGGTGGAAGGCGAAGGATCGGGCGGCTACGCCAAGGAGCTGTCGCAGGATCAGCATCAGCGCGAGCTGGCGTTCCTCGCGCACAGCGTGAAGGACGCCGATGTCGTCGTCACGACGGCGGCGATTCCCGGCAAGCGCGCCCCCGTGCTGGTGACCCGCGCCGCGGTCGAGGGCATGCGCCCCGGCTCGGTGATCGTGGACCTGGCGGCCGAGTCGGGTGGCAACTGCGAGTTGACGCAGGCCGGCACGCCGGTCCTGCACCAGGGCGTCACGATTCTCGGGCCCATCAACCTCCCCGCCACGGTGCCGCAGCACGCCAGCCAGATGTACGCCCGCAACGTCGCGAGCTTCCTCGGCCACGTGGCGAAGGACGGCGCGCTGCAGCTCGACTTCGCCGACGAAATCACCAAGGGGACGTGCGTCACGCACGACGGAAAGGTGCTGCTGCCATGACCGACTACTGGTCGATGTTGTTCGTCTTCGTCCTGGCGACGTTCATCGGGCTGGGCGTGATCCGCCGGGTGTCGCGCCTGCTGTACACGCCCCTGATGTCGTTGACCAACGCGATTTCCGCGATCGCCGTCGTGGGTTCGCTGGTCGTGGTGGGGGAGGATCACCCGCTGCCGATCCGCATCCTCGGCGCCGTCGCGCTGTTCGCGTCGATGACCAACATCGTGAGCGGGTTCCTGATCACCGACCGCATGCTGAAGATGTTCAAGAAGCAATGACGCAGGCGATCGCGCAGCTCGCGGCCATCCTGACGGCGGCGCTGTTCATCTTCGCGCTGAACTACATGAACGACCCCAAGACCGCGCGGCACGGCGTGACCGCGGGCGTCCTGGGCATGGCCGTCGCGATCCTCGCGACGTGGGCGCAGCCGGGGATCGTGCATCACGTCTGGATCCTCGGCGCCATCGCCGCGGGCTTCGTCGTGGGTGTGCCGCTGTCGCTCGTGCCGCTCACGGCCGTACCGCAGCGAACCGCGCTGTCGCACGCGTTCGGCGGGCTCGCCGCGGGCCTCGTGGGCGTCGCCGAGTACTACCTGTGGCTCAAGGAGCCGGCGCAGTTCACGCCGTTCCGCACCGCCGCGCTCGTCATCGAGATCATCCTCGGCTTCCTCACCTTCACCGGCAGCCTGATGGCGGCCGGCAAGCTGCAGGAAGTGAAGTGGATCCCGCAGCGCCCGGTGACCTATCCGGGCCAGAACTTCGTCAACCTCGGCGTGCTGGGCGCGGCCGGCGTGCTGGGCGTGCTGCTCGTGCTCAATCCGACAGCGCCGTCGGCCGCGACGATCTTCCCGATGATCGTGGGACTCGCGCTGTTGTTCGGCGTGTTCTTGATCATCCCCATCGGCGGCGCCGACATGCCGACCGTGATTTCGATCCTCAATTCGTACGCCGGCCTCTCCGCGGTCGCGATGGGCTTCGTGCTCAACAGCAGCCTGCTGGTGGTGGCGGGCGCGCTCGACGGCTCGAGCGGGTTGATTCTCTCGATCATCATGTGCCGCGCGATGAACCGCTCGTTCACCAACGTGCTGTTCGGCGCGTTCGGGACGGTGGCGAAGGTCGCGGCGAAGGGCGAGCAGAAGGTCTGGAAGCAGGAGTCGGCGGAAGGCGCGGCACAGCTGCTCGAGCAGGCGCGGCTGGTGGTGATCATCCCGGGCTACGGTATGGCGGTGGCGCAGGCGCAGCAGAAG
Source organism: Gemmatimonadales bacterium (assembly GCA_035576905.1). Lineage (GTDB taxonomy): Bacteria > Gemmatimonadota > Gemmatimonadetes > Gemmatimonadales > GWC2-71-9 > DATLWA01. The sequence goes on along the minus strand of DATLWA010000283.1, from coordinate 3,513 downwards.
GTGCGCGAGCTGTACGACGCGCTCACCAAGCGCGGCGTCACCGTGAAGTTCGCCATCCACCCGGTGGCCGGCCGGATGCCGGGCCACATGAACGTGCTGCTCGCCGAAGCGAACATTCCGTACACGGCGCTGGCGGAGATGGAAGAGATCAATCCGGAGATGCCGCAGTGCGACGTGGCGCTGGTGATCGGCGCCAACGACGTGGTCAATCCCGCCGCGCGTTACGCCAAAGGCTCACCGATCTACGGCATGCCGATCATCGACGCCGACAAGGCGAAGACGGTGCTCGCCATCAAGCGCAGCAAGAATCCCGGATTCGCCGGCATCGACAACGAGCTCTACGTCCAGGACAACACCTGGATGCTGTTCGGCGATGCGAAGGCAGTCATCGGCGACCTGGTCAAGCAGTTCGCCGGCGGCGGCCTGCACTAGGCCTGGCGCCGCGCCCGGCGCGCCAGCGCCACCATCACCAGGCCGAACGCCAAGAGCACCAGGCCCCACACCAGATCGATCGGCACGCCGGTGGGCGACGCGGCGGGATCGCGCATCGTCACCACACCGTAGATCGTCAGTATCACGCCCACCAGCACGAAGAACGCGCCGATCGGCATGCGCACGTCGAGAGTCATGGCGTCCCTCCGATCAGAAGAAGATCAGGTTCAAGACCAAAGTCAGCCCCAGCACCACGCTGGCGAGCACGATGGGCCGCTCGTACCAACGCAGCGCGCCGTCCTGTGGCTTGGCCGTCAAGCCGTAGACCAGCCCGTTGAGCTCCGCCTCGGCCCGCGGCCGCGTGACCAGCGAGACCAGGATGGTGACGACGAAGCACGTCACCCACGCGAAGATCGCGGTCCAGAAGGTCTGGGCCAGCTCGCTGGGATACGTCGTCACCACGCCGAAGTAGCCGCCTTTGACGCCGGCGGTGGCGCCCGCGGGCAGCGACAGGCCGTGATGGATCGCGGCGGCGAGCGTGCCCGAGACGAGTCCCGCAAACGCGCCGTGGCCCGTGGTGCGCTTCCAGAACATGCCGAGCGCGAACGTGGCGAACAGCGGCGCGTTCACGAAGGCGAACACCAGCTGCAGGAAGTCCATGATGTTGTTGAACCGCGTGGCGACGTAGGCGCAGGCGATTGAAATCGCGATCCCTGCGACCGTGGCGATGCGGCCCATCCGGAGATAGTGCGCGTCGTCCTGCCCGGGCCGCACGTAGCTCTGATACAAATCGTAGGTCCACACCGTGTTGAACGCGGTGACGTTACCGGCCATGCCCGACATGAACGACGCCAGCAGCGCGGTGAGGCCGAGCCCCAGCAGGCCCGCCGGAAAGAAATTCACCAGCAGCATCGGGGTGGCCATGTCGTAGTCGAGCACCACGCGGCCGCGCGCGTCGTGCAGCGGCTGGCCGGTGGCGGCATCGATCTTCGGCGGTACGACCCCCGCCGCGGGCTGGGTGCAGCAGGCCGCGGCGGGCGCCTGGGCGACCACCGCGCTCGGCGCGGGCGTGGCCTTGGGCGCCGTCACCACCAGCGCGATCATCCCCGGGAAAATCACGAGGAAGGGGAACAGCATTTTGGGAATCGCGGCGATGAGCGGCGTGCGCCGCGCGGCGGTCATCGAGTTCGCCGCCATCGCCCGCTGCACCACCAGGAAGTCGGTGCACCAGTAGCCGAACGACAGCACGAAGCCCAAGCCCATCACCAGGCCGAACCACTCCACGCCCACCGGATTCTGCGAGGCGTGCCCCATGAACGCCCAGCTGCGCGTGTAGGCGCCGGGCGCGTAGCCGTTCGTGACCGCGGCGGTCGCGAGCTTGGCGCTCAGCCCGTGCCAGCCGCCCACCGCGCGCAGACCCAGGAACACCAGCGGCGCGAAGCCCAACACGATCAAGAAGAACTGCAGCACTTCGTTGTAGATCGCGCTGGTGAGGCCGCCCAGGAAGATGTAGGCGAGCACGACGCCCGCGGCGACCAGAATACTCACGTCGAAGCTCCACCCCAGCAGCAGGTTGAGCAGCTTACCCATGGCGTAGAGCGAAATGCCGGATGAGAACACCGTCATCGTGGCGAACGACACGGCGTTCAAGGCGCGGGTTTTTTCGTCGAAGCGCAGCTTGAGATACTCGGGGACGGAGCGGGCGCGCGAGCCATAATAGAACGGCATCATGAAGAGCCCCACGAACACCATCGCGGGGATCGCGCCGATCCAGTAGAAGTGGCTTGTCGCGATGCCATACTTGGCCCCCGAGGCGCCCATGCCGATCACTTCCTGCGCGCCGAGGTTCGCGGACAGGAAGGCGAGTCCCGTGACCCACGCGGGAATCGAGCGGCCCGAGAGAAAGAAATCTTCGCTGGTCTTGACCGAGCGCTTAAGCGTGAAGCCGATGCCCAGCACGAAGACGAAGTACAAGAGCATCACCGCATAGTCGACACCGGACAGATGGGTCATCGCCGACTCCAGGTGTTGTTGGTGCGGTTCACGTCGGGATAGATGCGCCGCGGATCCACGGTCACGGCCGCCAGCGGCTTCGGCGTGGCCATGCGCGCGGTGAAGTGGTTGCCGAGGTTCCACATCTCGATCGGCAGGGCGCGCGTGTCCTTGGTGCCGTCGGCGTAGGTGAGCTCCAGCGTCACCGGCATCACCATCTGGCCGCGATTGGACAGGTAGACGTACGCCGTGTCTTTCGTGCCGCCCACCGAGTCCACCGCTTGATCGAGCCGCGCGGTGGTGAACACCCATTCACGCCAGAACCAGTCGAGGTCGCGGCCGCTCACGTTCGACATCGTCCGGAAGAAGTCGGCGGGCTGCGGGTGCTTGAATGCCCAGCGCCGGATGTAATCGCGGAAGGCGCGGTTGAACGTGGCGCTGTCGAGCACGGCGTCGCGCAGCAGCGTGAGCATCAGTGGCGGCTTCTGGTAGGCCGCCCACGCGAGATCGCGCTGCTCCACCGGCTTGTCGATCATCGGCTCTTCTTTGCCGGCCACCGCCGACACCTGAGCCGCGCTCAGCAGCTCCCGCCGAACGGTGTCGCCGTAGGCCGTGCCGCGGAAATAGGTCTCCGCCGCGCCGTAGTCGATGAACGAGTTGAATCCTTCGTCCATCCACGGATAGCGCCGCTCGTCCGAGCCCACCGTCATGGGGAACCACTCGTGCCCGAACTCGTGCATCATGTCCCAGAACTGATCTTCGCGCTTCGGCAGCGCCGGGACGAAGGTGATCATCGGATACTCCATGCCCTCGACCAGACCCTCGCACGTCGTCGCCTGGGGCCAGGGGTAGGGGTACCACATCTCCGAGAAATACTTGATGGTGAAGCGCGCCATGCGATTCGACTCGTCCCACGCCTTGGCGTCGGGGCGCGACAGCGTGTTGATCTGGATGCCGTTGTAGCCGCTCGCGTCCCAGCGGTAGTCGGGCGAGGCGCACCAGGCGAAGTCGCGCACGTTCTTGGCGGCGAAATGCCAGACTTTGGTGCCGGCGGTGCGCTGTGCGCCGTGCGCGGTTGCCTCGGCGCGG
>DATLWA010000282.1:0-3244 GCA_035576905.1 Gemmatimonadales bacterium | reverse complement strand
CACCGCGTAGATGCGGGCCGCGGGCCCAAGGAGGGCGACCAGGGCGCGCGTGAACGTCCCGGCGCCCGCGCCCAGGTCGGCCCACACGCCGGGCTCGCGCGGAACCGCCCCGGCCAGCAGCGCTACTGCTTCGGCCGCATTCACCGCAGTCGCGGACCGTGTGCGGCTTCAGGCATATTTAGGGAACGCGTGACATTCGGGGGCGACCGATGAGCGGCGTGCGTGTGCTGGTGGGGACCCGCAAAGGGGCGTTCGTGCTTGCGGCGGACGGTAAACGGCAGAAGTGGGACGTGCGCGGCCCGTTCTTCGCGGGCTGGGAGATCTATCACGTGAAGGGATCGCCCAGCGATCCACAGCGCGTCTATGCGTCGCAGTCGAGCGGCTGGTTCGGCCAGGTGATCCAGCGCTCCGATGACGGCGGCAAGACGTGGGCGGCACCGGGTGGCGGCGTGACGAAATCGGCCGAGGGGATGCCGCAGGGCGAAAGCAACAAGTTCGTCTACGATGTGTCGCCCCGGACGGGCAAGCCGCTCACCACGCACCAGTGGTACGACGGGACGCAGCACCCCTGGGAGTTCAAGCGGGTGTGGCACCTCGAACCCTCGCTCTCCGATCCCGACACGGTGTACGCGGGCGTGGAGGACGCCGCGCTGTTTCGCTCCACCGACGGCGGCACGACCTGGCAGGAGCTCGCCGGATTGCGCGGCCACGGCACCGGGCCCCAATGGCAGCCGGGCGCCGGCGGCATGTGCCTGCACACGGTGCTGCTCGATCCCAGCGACGAGCGGCGGATTTACGTCGCGATTTCCGCCGCCGGGGCGTTTCGCAGCGACGACGCCGGCCAGACGTGGCGGCCCATCAACCGCGGCCTCAAGTCCCAATATATCCCCGACCCCACCGCCGAGGTGGGTCATTGCGTGCACCGCCTGGCGCTGCACCCGGCGCGCCCCCGTGTCTTGTTCATGCAGAAGCATTGGGACGTGATGCGCAGCGACGACGCCGGCGACTCCTGGCGGGAAGTCAGCGGTAACCTGCCGACGGACTTCGGATTCGTCATCGACGTGCACGCCCACGAGCCGGACACGGTCTACGTGGCCCCGATCAAGAGCGACTCGGAGCATTATCCCCTCGACGGCAAGCTCCGTGTGTATCGCAGCCGCACCGGCGGCAACGAATGGGAGGCGCTGACCAAAGGCCTACCGCAACGCGACTGCTACGTCAACATCCTGCGGGATGCGATGGCCGTGGACTCGCTCGACTCGTGCGGCATCTATTTCGGCACCACCGGCGGGCAGGTGTACGCGTCGACCGACGCCGGCGACAGCTGGGCGCCGATCGTGCGGGACCTGCCGCCCGTACTCTCGGTCGAAGTCCAGACGCTCGCATGATCCGGGTCGAGCTGCCGCCGCACCTGCGGACCCTGGCGGGCGTGACCGACGAGGTGGCGTTGGACGTGGCGGGTGCCGCCACCCAGCGCTCCGTGCTCGATGCGCTGGAAGCCCGCTACCCCGTGCTGCGCGGCACGATCCGCGACCACGTGACGCTGCAACGCCGGCCGTTCGTGCGGTTTTTCGCGTGCGCGCGCGACTGGTCTCACGAGCCGCCCGATGCCCCGCTCCCCGCCGCCGTGGCGTCCGGAGCGGAGCCTCTGCTCGTCATCGGGGCCGTCGCCGGCGGGTAGGAGTGACGGCACGCGCCTGGGTGCTGTTCGCCCTCAGCTCCGTGATCTGGGGCGTACCCTATCTCTTCATTAAGATCGCCGTCGATGCCGGCGTGGCCCCGGCGTTCGTGGCCTGGGCGCGGGTCGCCCTCGGCGCCGCGTTGCTGTTACCCATCGCGTTGCAGCGCAGCGCGCTGCGCGGGTTGCGCGGGCGCGGCGGCGCGATCGCCGGGTACACCGCGACCGAAATCGCCGTGCCGTTCGTGCTCATCGCCGTGGGCGAGCGCTACGTCTCGTCGTCGCTGGCGGCGATTCTCGTGGCCACGATGCCGCTGCTGCTCGCTCTGCTGTCGGTGCGGATCTCCCCCGCCGACCGCCCCACGGGCCGGCGCGTCTTCGGACTGGTGATCGGACTGGGCGGGGTCGTCGCCCTGCTCGGCATCGACGTCGGCGGCCGGCCCCACGAGCTGTTCGGCGCGGCGCTCGTGCTCGGAGCCACCCTGTGCTACGCCGCCGCGCCGCTCATCGTGAGCCGCTACCTGGCCGACCTCGATCCCCTGGGACCGGTCGCGGTGAGTCTGATCCTGGCAACGATCGCGCTCCTCCCCGGGGCGCTGCTGCGCTGGCCGAGCGCCCTGCCATCGCCCGCGGCCCTGATCGCCATCGCCGTGCTGGGAGTGGTCTGTACCGTGCTGGGCCTGGTCGTTTTCTTCCAGCTCATCGCGGCGGCGGGGGCCAGCCGCGCGAGCGTAATCACGTATGTGAATCCCGTCGTCGCCGTGGTGGTGGGTGTCCTGGCGCTGCATGAGCACGTGGGCCTGATGTCGCTCGCCGGGCTGCTCTTCATTCTTGGGGGCTCGTGGCTCGCCGCCGGCAGCCATCCAGCTTTGTAAGCCGCTATCGGTCAATAGCTTATGTATCGTGTCGAAATCGCGTGGCATCGCTCGACGCTTGAGTAGGAGATCGGAAACGCCGACTCCATACTCGAACGCAGGAGATTCCCATGCCGGTCTCGACCCAGAAGTCTCGCGTGGCGCTGTGGATCGTGCAGAGCGTGCTGGCCGCGCTGTTCCTGTTCGCCGGCGGCTTCAAGCTGGCGTTGCCGCTCGCGACCCTCGCGAAGGTGAGCCCGCTTCCCGCGCCGTTCCTCAAGTTCATCGGCACCTGCGAGGTGCTGGGCGCCCTCGGCCTGATTCTCCCCGGCGCCCTGCGGATCAAGCGGGGCCTCACGCCGCTCGCGGCTGCCGGGCTCGTGATCATCATGATCGGCGCCGTGATCACCACCGTGGCGACGCAGGGCGTGGCACCGGCGGTGATGCCGTTCGTCGTGGGCATTCTCGCGGGCGTGGTCGTGCGCGGCCGCCGGGATTGGGCGACGCCGGCCGTTGCGTCGCATGCATATGCGCGCCCGCTGGCGCGCGCCGCGTGAGACCGCAACTCTGAACGCACTCCTTACCGACACTCGAAAGGAACGACAATGCGCTTCATGCTGCTGGTGATCCCGAAGGATTACGACAAGGCGGGCCCGGACTTCGCGCCCCCGGCCGAGCTCGTCGCCAAGATGACGAAGTTCAACGAGTCCAT
>DATLWA010000281.1:0-2190 GCA_035576905.1 Gemmatimonadales bacterium | reverse complement strand
GGCAGCTCGGCGAGCGCCGCGCGCAGCCGGTCACCCAGGGCGCTGCGTTCCGCATCGCGGTCGGGCCGCGGGCCGCCGCCCACCAGGCCGACGTCGAGCGGCTCGACCCGGCGCACCGCGCGGCGCCGCCGCCGGTCGGTCGCCGCGTTGGCGACGATGCGCATCAACCAGGGTCCGAACGGCCGGTGCCGGTCGTATTGATCCAACTTCACCAGCGCCGACAGAAACGCGTCCTGCGCGGCATCGTCCGCTTCGTCGGGATCGCCCAGCACCGCCCGCGCCACGCGGCGTGCCTGCGCCTGATACCGCTCGACCAGCGTGCCGAATGCCGCGCGGTCGCCGGCGAGCACCCGCGACACCAAGGCGGCCTCGTCGCCACCCTCCTTACGCGCGGCCTCGTCGGGAGGTTGGGGCTTAGGGGACATCGTCTCCCACACGCCAGCGGCGGCGGGCGATGACGTACCAACCGAAAACGAGCGCCAGCCAGAACGCGCCCGCGGCGAACGTGATGCTCATCACCCGCGGGAACAGCAGCAACAGCGTTCCGACCGTTACAAATGTCAGCGCCGCGAACGCGGCGAGCTGGCGGCGCACGCCGCCCGCGACTTGCCGCAGCGCGATCACCGCGGCGGTGCGGAGCTCGCGCACCGACCGCTTGTGCGGCACCGCGGGCACCGCGGTGGCGGCGGGCGCGCGCTCGAGGCGCGGCCGCAGCAGCCGCCGCGCGACCTGGACCACTTCGCGGCTGTGCGCCATGTCGCGCCGGAATTGCTCCGACAGCTGGGTCGCGAGCGCTTCGTTCTCGACCACAGCGTCCAGCTCGTAGTTGGTGACGAGACTCGACACGTTGAGGTTGCTCGACCCCACGCGCACCCATTGCCGATCGGCCAGCGTCGTCTTGGCGTGCAGCATGGGGCCGGTCCATTCGAACACGCGGACGCCCGCGTCCAACAACTCCCGGTAACCGATGCGCGTGAACTGCCGGACAACCGGGATGTCGCTCGTGCCGGGGACGAGTAACCGCACGTCCACGCCGTCGCGCGCGGCGTCGAGCAGGGTGGCGAAGAGCGTCGCCGGGGCCAGGAGGTACGCGTCGGTGATCCACAGCCGCTCCGACGCGACGGCGGCGAGCATTTGCACCACGCGCCACGCGCGCGTGCGTTCGGGTTCGCCCTCGATCACGCGCACGGCGCACGGGCCGCACGCCTCGGGATCGGCGTCGCGTTCGGTCTCGGGCAGCGGCGCCCCCGCGCGCCGCCACACGCGCGCAAACGTCTCGTCGAGCGCCGCGGCAGCCGGTCCGCACACACGCAGCATCGTGTCGCGCCACGCCTGCTGGCCGCGGGCCGGATTGCCGGCCCACTCGTTGCCGATGCAGATGCCGCCGAGCATCGCGTCGCGACCGTCCGCCACCACCAGCTTGCGATGGTCGCGGCGCAACACGCCGAGCGGCCGGCTCGCGAACAGCGGATTGAAGTTGCGCACTTCGATGCCCGCGTGACGCAGCCAGCGCCAGAAGGCGCCGCTGGTCCCGAACGAGCCGATGCCGTCGTACAGCACCCGCACGTTCACTCCGGCCCGCGCGCGCGCCGCCAGCGCCTCGCCGAAGCGCCGGCCGGTGGCGTCGTCGCGAATGATGTAGTTCTCGAAATGGATCCAGTGCTCGGCTTCCGCGATCACCTCGAGCATCGCGGCGAGCGCCGCCGGACTGTCGGCGTAATGCGTGAGCGTGTTGCCGGGGATCGGCCGCACGCCGGCCGCGCGGTCGAGCGCGGACGTGAAGCGACCCGCCGCGGGGGTCGCGGAGGCGGGCGTGCTCAGCCGAGCGATAGCGTAGCCTCCACGGGACGCAGGGCCGCGATCACGAACGCGATGTGCTCGTCCAGCGGCACGCCCAGCTCCTCCGCGCCCTGGCGCACCTCGTCGCGATTCACGCCGCGCGCGAACGCCTTGTCCTTGAGCTTCTTCTTGACGGACGACACCTCGAGGTCCGCGAGGCTCTTGGACGGCCGCACCAGCGCGCACGCGACCAGGAAGCCTCACAGCTCGTCCACCGCGAACAACGTGTGGGCGAGGCGGGATTCGCGCGGCACGCCGGTGTAGGCGCCGTGGCCGAGGATCGCGCGGCACTGGTCGTCGGGCAGTCCCCGCTCGCGCAACAGGCGCACGCCCCAGCTGGGATGCCCCTCG
>DATLWA010000280.1:0-2780 GCA_035576905.1 Gemmatimonadales bacterium | reverse complement strand
CCAGCCCGACAGCGCGGCGACGATCCTGGCGGACGTGGTGCACCGCGAACCGCTGCTGGCGATGGCCTACTATGACTGGGGGCGGGCCTGCGAGATGCGGCGGGACACGGCGGCGGCGCTGGCGGCGTATCGCAGCTTCCTCACGCGCGCCGCGCGACGCGACAGCGTCACGACGCAGTGGGCGGCGGAGCGGGTGCGGGCCCTGTCGGGGCAGGAGTAGTGCCGGCGGCGCGCTCCTGGCGGTATTTCTTGAACACCCACACGCACATGATCGTGAACGCGCCCATCGGCAGGAGCGCGAGCAGCAGGGCGCTGAAGAAGTAGATCAGCTCCATGTGGGGATCGTCCCCGTGGAGCAACAGCAGCGCGGCGAGGATCATCGGCCGAGGAAGCGCTTCAGGTGGCGCAGGTAGTACGCCAGCGCCGCGGCGGCGGCGAAGCACGTCGCCCCGAGCACGAGCGATCCGTTCACGGCCGCCCACACGCCCATGCCGGCGCAAAACACGATCGCCGTGGAAATCAGCAATTTGTGAAAGGGAATCACGTTACGCCGCGATCTTGTCCAGCACCATCAGGGTGAGGAGCGCGGGCAGATAGATGATGGACGCCAGAAACACGCGCCACGCGCCGCGCGGTGTGGCGCGGCCCAGCATCGCCGCGCCGGCCGTCACGAAGCCGATCCCGAGCAGGGCGGCGCCGGCGAAGTACCACGGGCCCGTGACACCCACGAGCGACGGCAACAGGCTCACGGGCAAGAGCGCCAGCGCGTACAGCAGCACCATCCAGCCGGTGCGACGGCCGTCCACATCCTCGACCGACAGCATGGCTAACCCTGCGCTCTTGTAGTCCTCGCGGTAGATCCAGGCGAGCGCCAGGAAGTGCGGCAGCTGCCAGAGAAACAGAATCCAGAAGAGCGACAGCGCCGCGACGTCGATGCGGCCGCCCGCCGCGGTCCAGCCGCCCAAAATGGGCAGCGCGCCCGGGACGGCGCCCACCAGCGTGTTGAGCGACGTGCGCCGCTTGAGCGGCGTGTACAGCAGCACGTAGCTCGCGAGCGTGAGCGCCGCGAGCACGGCCGTCAGCGTGTTGACCCGCCAGGCGAGATAGGCGACACCCAGCACGGAGATCGCGCCCGCGAACAGCGCCGCGGCGCGCGGCGACAACCGCCCCGACGGCAGCGGCCGGCCGCGGGTGCGGCGCATCAGGGCGTCGACGTCGCGCTCGCGCAGCTGGTTGAACGCGTTGGTCCCGCTCGCCACCAGTGCCGTGCCGATCAGCGTATCCAGCAGCAGCCACGGATCCACGCCGTTGCGGGCGCCGAGGTAGAACCCGGCGGCCGCGGTGAGCAGGACCAGCTGTGTGATGCGCGGCTTCGTCAGCTCGAGATAGGCTACCAGACGTGCTCCGTGATCACCGCGAGAATGAAAATCGCCGCCAGCGGCAGCGGCACCAGCACCATGAGCCGCAAGTAGCGCGACTCGAACTTCAAGTGCATGAAGAACAGCGCCACGAGCAGCGCCTTCCACACGGCGAGCCCGAGCAGCACCAGGATCTTGAGGTTGCGCGAGATCGGCATCTCGAACGCGAACAGGACCTCGAGCACCGTGAGCCCGAACAGATAGGCCCAGATCAGAATGTAGTTGGGAGCCTTATGCGCGGTGGTCGCCATGGGTCCTCAGATGAGGTAGACGATCGTGAACAGGATGATCCACACCAGGTCCACGAAGTGCCAGTACAGCCCGATGACTTCGACGCCGCGGTAATCCTGCTGGGTGTAGCCGCCGCGGAGCGACTTCAGCCAGACGTAGATCAGGCAAATCACGCCGCACGTGACGTGGAAGCCGTGGAACCCCGTCATCGTGAAGAACGTGGAGCCGTACAGCCCGCCGGTGACATCCGACAGCTTGCCCTGCGCCACCAGCTCGGTGATGTGCGAGCCCGCGGTGAAGCCCGCCGGGGTGAAGCCCTCGTGCACCAGCTTCCAGTATTCGACCCCCTGGATCGACACGAACGTGGCGCCGAGGAGAATCGTCGCGAGCAGCCAGCGCGACAGGCCTTTGCGGTCGCCCGCCGCGATGGCGGCGAACGCCTTGACCATCGACACCGACGAGCAGATCAGGATGAACGTGTTGAGGCCGGTGAGCGGCACGTTGAGGACGACGTTGGGCCGGGCCCACTCACCCGGCGCGCCGAAGCGCAGAATCACGTACGCGCCGATCAGGCCGGTGAAGAACATCACTTCCGACGCCAGGAAGACCCACATCCCAAGCTTGTTGTTGTAAATCGGCAAACCCGGCTCGGCGGGAACCGGGGGCCGCATCTGGTCGAGCGTAGCGGTCGCGTGCGTCATCCGGTCCTCCGTCAGTGCGCCGGGGCCGGCGCGGGCACCGGCTCACGGTCGTTGGGGAGCTTGGACGACTGCGGATACCAGTCGTCGGGGGCGCCGGGCATGCTGTACTCGTAAGGTCCGCGGTACACGGTGGGGATCTTCTCCCAGTTGCCGTGCGGTGCCGGGTTGGGGAGCGTCCACTCGAGGCCGTTGTCGCGCCACGGGTTCTGCTCCGCCTTTTTCCCCTTGAACAGGCTCCACACGAAGTTCCAGATGAACAGGAACTGCGTCGCGAACAGCGCGAACGCCGCGAGCGAGATGAAGTGATTCATCGGCTGGTAGCCCTTGAGCCACTCGTACTGCGTCGGGTCGTAGATGCGGCGCATGTGGCCCGCCATGCCGAGGATGTGCATCGGGAAGAACGTCATGTTGTACGTGATGAACGTCAGCC
>DATLWA010000279.1:0-2846 GCA_035576905.1 Gemmatimonadales bacterium | reverse complement strand
CTGGTGGTGGCGGCGGGATTCTTCGTCGGCACCGTGGCGCTGGGATTGGCGCTCGCCTGGCCGCTCACGGCCATCGGCTGGCGCGTGCTCTGGGGCATGACCAACGGCTTCGTCTCGGCCGCGCTCACCATCCTGCTGTTGCCTCTGGCGGAGCGCGCGACGCAGGTCACCACGGACCTCACGCTGCTCGAGCTGTCGGACCCGAGCCGGCCGCTGCTGCGCCGCCTGTCGCTGGAAGCGCCCGGGACCTACGCCCACAGCATCGCGATGGCCAACCTCGTGGAGGCGGCGTGCAATCGCGTCGGCGCGAACGGCCTGCTGGGACGCGTCGGCTGCTATTACCACGACATCGGCAAGCTCTCCAATCCGCCGTTCTTCGTGGAGAACCAGGGACGCAGCGGCAACCCGCACGACCGGCTCAAGGCGATCCAGTCGGCCCACATCATTCGCGCTCACGTGACCGAAGGGCTCGCGCTGGCGCGCGGGGCCGGGCTGCCCGAGGCGGTGGTGGCGTTCATCCCGGAGCATCACGGTACGACCGAGATCACCTATTTCCTCGACCGCGCGAAAAAAGAAGGGGAGCTCGAGATCGTCACGGCCGACTTCACCTATCCCGGCCCCAAGCCGCGGTCGATCGAAACCGCCGTCGCGATGCTCGCGGATTCGGTCGAAGCCGCCCTGCGCGTGATCGACGACTTGACGCCCGCGAAGATCGAGCAGGCGATCGAGAAGATCGCGCGCTCCAAGATCAACGCGGGCCAGCTCGACGACGCGCCCGTCACGCTGCAGCAGATCACGGAAGTGAAGCAGGAATTCGTCCGCGTGCTCTCCAGCATGTATCACAACCGCATCGACTATCCCGAGGCCAGTGGCGGCATCACGGCGGGTTTCCAGGCCAAAGCCGGCGCTTGAGCGGCGCCTCGCGCGCGTCGCTCGCCGGGTGCTGGCGTGGGAAGGCGCACGCGATGCCACCGTCGAGCTCAGCCTGCTGGACGCGCCCGCGATGCGCCGCTTGAACCGCCGCGCGACCGGCCGGCGGGGGATCACCGACGTCATCGCTTACGGCCTGCCGCAGCCCGACGGGCGGCTCGTGGGCGACGTCTTCATTTGTCCCGCCGCCGCGGCGGCCTGGGCGGCGGCGGCGCCCGGCGGCGCGCGCCGCATGGCGGAGGAGCTGACCCGGTTGGCGGTGCACGGCACGCTGCACGTCCTCGGTTACGACCATCCGGAGGGGCAGGGACGTATGCGCTCGGCGATGTGGCGGAAGCAGGAGCGTTACGTCGCCCGCCTGGCGAACGGCCGGAGGCGCGCGTGATCGAAACGCTCGTCCGGCTCTCGGGAGTACTCGTGGCCGTCGCCGCGACCGCGTGGGCCGGTCTCGTCGCGCTCGCGGAGGAAGCCGCCGTGGGCGACGCGCTCCACACGCTGGGCGATGCGCCGCTCGCCACCGGGACGCGCGTGCCGTTGCACCGGGCGCTGCACATCGCGCGGCTCGCCCTGCTCGTGCTGGCCGCCGTGGGAGCCGCGCACGCGCTGCAGTGGTGGACGCGCCCGTGGCCCGCGGCATTCGTGGTCGTCACTGCGGCGGGCCTGCTGCTCTTCGTGGTGGGCGACGCGCTGCCCCGCAGCCTCGCGCGCGTGGCTCCCGATCTCGCCGGCGCCGCACTGCCGCTGGCACGCCGCACGCTGCCGCCCTTCGGCCTGTTGCTGATGCTGCTGACCTGGCTCGATCAGGGCTTTCATGCGCTCGTCCCGACGCCGCGCCTGTTGCCGCCCGAGCTGGGGATCGCGCAGCGCGACATGCTGCTCGGCGTCTTCACCCTGGCCGATACGACGGTCGAAGAAGTGATGACGCCGCGCCTCGATCTGGTCGGCGTCGATCTCGCTGCGCCGCTGCACGAGGTCTTTGACCGCTTCCGGTCCAGCAGCCACACCCGCCTCCCCGTGTTCGACGGCACGCCCGACAGCGTGATGGGCGTGATCTTCGCGAAGGACCTCGTCCCCCTGAAGCTCGGCGTCGGTGATGCGGTGGCGCGGTGGCAGGACCTGATCCGTCCCGCGCAGTTCGTGCCCGAGGCCAAGACGCTCGATCGCCAGCTGCGCGACTTTCAACGCGGGCCGGCGCACGTGGCGATCGTCGTGGACGAATTCGGCGGCACGTCCGGCCTGATCACGCTCGAGGACATCCTCGAAGAGGTGGTCGGCGAGATCCACGACGAGCACGAAGCGATCGAGCCTCCGCCGATCGAGCGCGATGGCGCGCGCTGCTGGGTGGACGGCCGCGTATCGCTCGACGAGCTGTCGGCCGCGCTGGGCGTGCCGCTCGCGCACCCCGACGTGACCACCGTGGGCGGCCTGATCTACTCGCTGCTCGGGCACGTGCCCCGGGCGGGCGAGGAGCTGACGCTCGATGGTTATCGCGTGGTGGTGGAGCAGGTGGTGCGGCGCCGCGTCCGCCGCGTGTACTTCGAGCCGCAGGCATGATCGGCCCGCTGCTGCTCCTCGTGCTCGGCGCGGCGCTCGCCGCCTCCGCGGGCGCCGTGGGGGTCGCCGCGGCGGCCGTGAGCCAGCTCGAGCTCACGCGCTGGGTGGCGTATCGCCTGCGCGGCGCGGGGGCCGCGGCCGGCCTGCTCCAGAACCCCGGCGCCGTCCTCACGACCGCCAACGCGCTCACGACCATCGGCATGATGGTGTCGGCCATGGCCCTGCCGGCGCTGCTCGCCGCCACGACGCCCACCACCCTCGGCATCCTCACGCTGTTTCCGGGCGTCCCCGTGTTCGTGACGCTCGCCTATCTCGTGCCGCGCGCGGTGGGCCGCCGCTGGGCGGAGCCGATCGTGGCCCGG
>DATLWA010000278.1:0-4380 GCA_035576905.1 Gemmatimonadales bacterium | reverse complement strand
GGAAGTCGACGGCTGCGATCTCATCGCCAGCTATGAAGTGATGCAGCGTGCCGTCGAGCACGCGCGGAAGAGGAAGGGACCGGCGTTCGTTCATGCCAAAGTGATCCGGCCCTACTCGCACTCGCTGTCGGACGACGAAGTGCTGTACAAGCCGTCCCGGGAGCGCGACGCTGAAGCCAAGCGCGATTGCCTGGTGCTCTTTCCCAAGCGCTTGGTTAAGGACGGTGTCGCCACCGAGGCCGAGCTGCAGGCAATTCGCACCACGGTGGACGAAGAGATCAACGTCGCGGCCGACATCGCGCTGGCCGCACCGCAGCCCAAGCCGGAGACGGCGCTGCTCTACGTGTATTCACCCGACGTCGATCCCACCTCCGAGCAATTCGACACCGAGGAGGATCCGCAGTTCTCGGGCGATCCCACGACCATGGTGGACCTGCTCAACGCCTGCATGAAAGACGAAATGGCGCGCGATCCACGCATCCTCGTCTTCGGCGAGGACGTGGCCGACGTGAGCCGCGAGGAGAACCTCAAGGACGTGAAAGGGAAGGGCGGCGTCTTCAAGGTCACCTGGGGCCTGCAGCGCCAGTTCGGCGGTGACCGCGTCTTCAACTCACCGCTCGCCGAAGCGAACATCCTGGGGCGGGCGGTGGGCATGGCCACACGCGGCCTCAAGCCCGTGGTCGAGATCCAGTTCTTCGACTACATCTGGCCCGCCTATCACCAGATCCGTAACGAGCTGGCGACGCTGCGCTGGCGCTCCAACAACGCGTTCGCGGCGCCGGTCGTGGTACGCGTCACCTACGGCGGCTACCTGAAGGGCGGCTCGATCTATCACTCGCAGACCGGCGCCGTGATCTTCACGGCCGTGCCCGGGCTGCGCGTCGTCTGCCCCGCCACCGCGCTCGACGCCAACGGCCTGCTGCGCACGGCGATCCGCTGCGACGACCCCGTGCTGTTCCTCGAGCACAAGCACCTCTACCGCCAGACGTACAACAAGGCGCCGTATCCGGGTCCCAATTTCATGATCCCGCTCGGCAAGGCGAAGGTCGTGCGGGACGGCCGCGACCTCACCGTGATCGCGTACGGCGCCGTGGTGCAACGCGCCCTGGTCGCGGCCAAGCAGCTCGAGGAAGAGAGCGGCGTGAGCGTCGAGGTCATCGACCTGCGGACGCTGTCGCCCGTCGATTGGGAGACGATCGAGCAGTCGGTGCAGCGCACCAACAAGGTGATCGTGGCGTACGAGGATTCGCTGTCGTGGGGCTACGGCGCGGAAATCGCGGCGCGCATCGCCGACCAGTGCTTCCCGTGGCTCGACGCGCCCGTCAAGCGCGTGGCGTCGACCGACACGTTCGTCGGGTACGCGCCCGACCTGGAGGACTTTATCCTGCCCCAGGTGGAGGATCTCGCGCAGGCGATGCGCGAGCTCCATGCGTTCTAGGACCGCTCAGGGCTACCGACTCCTCTTTTTTCTCTCCGGCGCCACGGGGCTCGTCTATGAGCTGCTGTGGGTCCGCTTGCTGTACCAGGCGTTCGGCTCCACCATCCAATCGGTGACGACGGTCGTGGCCGCCTACATGGGCGGCCTCGGCCTCGGCGCGTGGCTGCTCGGCCGTCGCGTCGATCGCCACCCGCGGCCCGCCGCGCTCTACGGCAAACTCGAGCTGGCCATCGGGGCGTTCGGCATCGTGTCGCCGCTCGTCCTCGATCTCGCGCGCCGCGTGTACGTCGCGACGGCGGCCGGCATGGGGCTCGCGGGCGGCGCCAGCGTGGCGTTGCGCTTCGGCCTCGCCGCACTCGTCCTGCTGATCCCCACGACGCTCATGGGCGGCACGCTGCCCGTGCTCACCCGCGCGTTCACCGGCGACGAACGCGAACAGCTCAAGCCGGCGCTCGCGGGACTGTACGGCCTCAACACGTTGGGCGCCGTCGCCGGCACCGCGCTCACCGGCTTCTTCTTGATCGAGTACGTCGGCATCCGCGCCGCCTTGCTCGCCACCGCGGCGCTGAACCTGGCGATCGGCGTGATCGCCATCCGCTCGGCGAAGTTCACCGACCCCGGGCGCGGGCCTGGGGAGAGCGACAGCGCTCCGAAGGATCTGCTCCACCGCACCGCGCTCGTCCTGCTCGCCGTGACGGCCTTCGCGTCGCTGCTCGACGAAATCGGGTGGACGCGCGTCCTGGTCATGATCGTGGGCGGCTCGACTTACGCGTTCACCCTGATTCTGCTCGTGTTCTTGCTCGGCATCGGGCTGGGCAGCGCCCTGGTCCACGGCAAGAGCGCCCCGCGCCGCGATGCGGCCGCCCAGGCGGCGCTCGCCCAGGGCCTCACCGCCACCGGCGCGGCGATTCTCTTTCTGGGTTTCGGCGTGTTGCCGCTGTACATCCTCTGGGTCGTCCAGCATACCGGGTGGCACGCCGGCGCCCAGCTCGCGTGGATGGGCGTCGCCGTGGGAGGCGTCGTGCTCATCCCGGCGCTGGGGATGGGAATGACGTTCCCACTGCTCGCCGACCTCGTGGCGCGGCCGGGCGCGGCCCGCGGCCGCGATGTGGGCGGCGCGTACGCGCTCAACACGGTGGGCAGCATTTTGGGGGCCGTCCTCACGGGTTTCGTCCTGGTCGTGACGTTGGGCACGGACGTCACGCTGCGTGTGGGCATCGCCGTGAACGTGGTCGCGGCGCTCACGCTTGCGGCCCTTGCGGCGCGCGGAGTGCCTGAGAATTCCGCCGAGCACCGGCGGCTCCGTCCCCGCGTGCTCGCGGCTGCCGCGCTCGCGTGCGTGGGGCTCGCGACCGCCGTCGCGGCCCCGCGCTGGAGCACCCGGCTCATCGACGCGGGCCCCACCATCTACGGACGCCAGCCCATGACGCCGGCCGAGCGTCGCTCGTTCCTCGACCACTGGGGCGTGCGCCAGGTGGCGTACAAGGAAGGGTGGAACGCCACGGCGAGCGTGTGGGAGAGCGGCGTCGGCCGCACGCTCAAGGTGAACGGCAAGGCGGACGCATCCGATCACGGCGACATGGACACCCAGATCCTGCTCGGTCTCGCTCCCGTGGCCGCACGGGCCAACGCGCGCTCGGCGCTCGTCATCGGTTACGGCAGCGGCGTCACGACGCGCGCCCTGGCCGACGTCCCCGGCATGGCGCGGGTGCATGTGGTCGAGATCGAACCCGCCGTTCTCGCGATGAGCGACTTCTTCTCCAGCGTGAATGGCGACGTGCTCCACCGTCCCACCGTGTCGGCCGTGGTGGACGACGCGCGCAGCGCGCTGCAGATCCACCCCGAGACCTACGACGTGATCGTGTCGGAACCGTCGAACCCCTGGGTGGCGGGCGTCGCGACCCTGTACACGCCGGAATTCTTTCGCGTCGTGCGCCGCCGGCTCGCCCCCGACGGCGTATTCTGCCAATGGGTGCAGCTCTATCAGCTGCCGCTGCCGGTCGTGGCGGGCATCGTCCGCAACGTGCGCGCGGTGTTTCCGCACGTGCAGGTATGGTTCAGCTCGCCCTGGGATCTGATGGTGGTCGGCTCGGCCAACCCGTTACGCTACGATTCGGCCTGGCTCGATCGGTTGTTCGGCGCGAGCGGATCCGTTGCCGGGTTGGGTCGCGAGTATCTCGCGATCGATGCGCCGGGCGACTACTTCGGCCATTTCCTGTTGGGCGAGGCGGGCGTCGCGCGGCTGGTCGCGCTCGCAGATCTGACTCACACGGACGATCGCCCGGCCCTCGAATTCGTCGCCGCGCGGCGTTTTCTCGATTCCGAGGGCGTCGGCGTGGTGTTCGACTCGCTCGTGACGATCGCGGCCTCCGCGCGCGACGGCGCTGCCCCGGCGCTCCTCGCCAAGGCGCTGTCGGTGCCCGCGGGCGACCGGTACGCGCTGCCCTACATCGAAGCGATGTGGCGGGCGCAGCCGCGCGATCCGCTCTGGGCCACGAGCGTCGCGACGACCCGGCTGGGCCTGGGCGACACCGCGTTTGCGGAGACGACCTTGCAGCAGGTTTCGGCCTACCCGCCGGCCCAAGTGCTGCTGGGCCGGATCGCCCTGGAGCGGGGGCAGAATGCCAAGGCCGATGAGCTACTGCGGCGCGCGCTGGCGGCCGGCGCCGACGGGGCGGAAATCCACGCCGGGCTCGCGGTGCTCGCGGTCCGCGCGCGCCGTTGGGAGGCCGCGGACCGGGAAACTCGCGCCGTGTTCGCGACGGCGAAGTCCACGCTGCGGCATCCGTACCCGCGCGACCTGCTGACCGAAGCGCTCGACCCGTTCGCGATGGACGCGCCCGCCGCCCTGGCCGAGAGTCTGCTCGCGGCGGCCGTGGTGAGCCGCGGGGGTTACGCCCGCTTTCACGAGCTGCACGCCATCGCGAGCATCCGGGCGGGCC
>DATLWA010000277.1:0-2024 GCA_035576905.1 Gemmatimonadales bacterium | reverse complement strand
AGATGGACAGCCTGCAAACGATTCTCGACAAGGCCAAGGCCGATCTGGCGAGCGGCTCGATCGAGGATCTGCGCCGCAAGGTGGACGAGTATCGCAGCGACCTGAACTTGATGCGCCGTCTGGTGCCGCAGCAGAACGACGTGCCGGCGCTGATCGACGACATCTCGACCAAGGCCAAGCTGCGGGGCGTGACGCTGTCGGAGCTGGGCGCGCCGCAAGTCGAGCCGGGCCAGCCGTTCGACACGCATCGCTACCGCATGGCTGTGGTCGGGCACTACGACCAGATCGGCGAGTTTCTGGCGGACGTGGCGAGCTTGCCGCGCATCGTCGTGCCGCAGGACGTGCTGCTCAAGACGGCGACGGCGCAGACGCAGAAGTTCCTGTCCGACACGCTGGGCTCGTTGCTCGAGGCGCAGTTCACGATCCGGACGTACGTGAAATCGTCGACGCCGCCCGGCCCGAAGCCCGGCGCGAAGGGAGCCCCCAATGCGGGCCACTAGCCTGGCACTCGCCGGCTGGCTGGCCGCCGCGGGGCTCGCGGCCCAGGCCAAGCCGGATACGACCAAGGCCCGCGGCGACTCCGCCCGCGCCGACTCGGCGGCGAGCACCACGCTGGTGCGTGAAGTGTTCGCCTACGAGGGCGGCGGCCGCGATCCGTTCCTGTCGCTGCTCAAGTCGGGCGAGGTGCGGCCGCTGATCGCGGACTTGAAGGTCGTCACCATCGTGTACGATCAGCGCTTCCCCGGCCGCAGTGTGGCCGTGCTGCGCGACATCACGACGCAACGAAGGTATCGGGTAAAAACGGGCGACATCGTTGGCCGCCTCAAGGTCACGCAGATCCGCCCGCGGGATGTGGTGTTCACGGTTCAGGAATTCGGATTCGAGCGGCAGGAAACGCTGTCACTCGGCAAGCAGGAGGAGACGCCATGAAGCGCATTGCTGCCCTCGCCGCCGCGTTGTTGGTGTTCGCGGTGGTTCCCCGGGCCGCCCTTGCGGGGACGGGGCGCGACGGCGAAGTCCAGGCCGTCAGCGTGCTGCCTTCCGCGGGCAAAGTGGAAGTCGTGATCGACGTCCGCGGCGCCGTCGAAGTCCAGGACTTCACCCTGCAGAGCCCGGCGCGCCTGGTGATCGACCTCATCGGCGCCCATCTGTCGGCGCCGGCGACGCTGTACGACGGCCAGAACCGCGGCGGGGTCAAGAACATCCGCTACGCCCAGTTCAAGCCGGGCGTGGTGCGCGTGGTGATCGACCTCGACGCGCTCAAGGACTACAAGATCCAGCGGGGCGACGGGCGCGTACACGTGCAGATCGGCACGGAGCGCTCGGCGTTCGCCGGCTGGTCGAGTGAGACCGCGGCCAGTCTGGCGGCGGCGCCGCTCCCGATTCCGGCCCCCGCGGAGCAACCGCCCGTGACCGGCAACCTCGCGCCGCCGGCGCGGGTCACGACGCCGAGCATCAACAGCACGCCGATGTCGATCCAGCAGTACATCGCCCTGCACGCGGGCGAGGCGCAGCAGTCGCAGGCGCCGCGCATCAACGTGACGTGGGACAACGCCAGCATCGAGGACGTGGTGGCCGGCTTCGCGGCGTTCAGCGGCCGTACCATCGTCATCAGCAAGGGCATCACCGGCAACATCACGGCGGAAATCAAGAACCAGCCGTGGGACCTCGCCTTCAAGGCGGTGCTCGAAGCCCAGGGCCTGGCCTACCAGGTGCTGGACGGCGGCATCATCAACGTGCTGCAGAAGGCGGATCTGGCGCGCGCCGATTCCACCGTGCCGATCGAAACGCGCCTGGTGCGCGTCAATTACGCCAAGGCGTCGGCACTCGTGCCGGCCGTGACGTCGATCGTCACCAAGAGCCGCGGCCAGGTGGTGGCCGACTCGACCACCAACTCGCTCGTGATCACCGACGTGGCGTCGCGCGTGGACCAGGTCGCCGACTTCGTGCGCGGCCTGGACGTTCCGACGCCGCAGGTGTCGATCCAGGCGAAGATCATCTTCGTGAACCGCACCGACGTCGAG
>DATLWA010000276.1:0-5286 GCA_035576905.1 Gemmatimonadales bacterium | reverse complement strand
GCGGATGTCGGGCCAGCTCATTCCGTATCGCGTGGGCCGGCCGCTGCGCCGCGCCGGCGCATCGAGCGACCTCAGGGCCGACTGGCGCCGCATCACGCGCGACGACGGGGCCACGGCCGCCGGGCCGCGCGGAGCGCTGCTCGTCGACGGCTTGTGGTCCGTGCCTGATCCCGAATCCTCGCCCGACGGCCGGCGCGTGGCCTACGTGCAGGACGACGGCAAGGGCGGGCGCGCCGTCGTGATCGCGGACGCCGTCACGTGGCGGCCGCTGCGGCGCCACGGCATCAATTCGCTCGCCAGCGCCGGGTGGCTCGGCGACACGGTGGTCGTATCGCAGATCGACTTCACGTCGCGCTGGCGCATCCGCTCGGACCTCTATCGTTGGACGCCCGACGGCGCGTGGCACCGCAGCACGCGCGACGCGCGCCTCACCGAGCCGCACGCGGGCGGCGGCGTGCTGTCCGCCGTGGCGATCGCCGCGGGCGACAACCGCCCGACGCTGGCCGGCGTGCCTGATCCGCCGGGCACCACGTGGGGCGCGATCGTGCCGTCGCCGGACGGGCAATGGGTGGCCGCCACGCGGCACACGGGCGGGCACTGGGCGCTGGTGCGCTGGCCCGCGCGCGCGCCCGACTCCGTGACGGTGCTGTTCGAGCGCGCCGGTATCGTCGCCGATGCGGCGTGGACGCAGAACGGCGCGCTGCTCTTCGTCGCCGATCCCAGTGGCCTGCCCCAGGTCTATCGCTGGACCGACTCCGGCGCCGTGCGCCTTACCGCCGACCCGGCGGGCGCGCGGCATCCGGCGCCGCTCGCCGACGGCACACTGGTCTACGCGACGCTCGGCGCCCGCGGCTGGCAGCTGCGTCGCGCGACGCCGCTCACGGCGGCCGCCGAGCCGGGGCCTGAGCCCGCGCCGTTCGACACGGCGCCCGCCGCCGCCCTGCGCGAGACCGGTTATGCGGCGTGGCCCTCGCTGCGGCCGCATTTCTGGGTGCCGATATCGCTCGCCACGAGCGGCGCCGGCACGTTCCTCGGCGCGGCGACGGCCGGGTCGGACGCGATCGAGCGCGACTACTACTTCGCCCAGGCGCTCGTGGCGCCCGATACGAAGCGCGCCGCGGGCGCGTTCTACCTCATCGATCAGCGGCTTGGCAATCCCACGCTCGATCTCTCGGGCTCCACGGATTGGTCGTTCGTCGGAACGAGTTTCACCGGCGTCGCCGTGTCGGAGCGCGATCAGGATGCGGCGCTGGGTTTGACGTTCGTGCGGCAGCGCTGGCGCACGTTCCTGGGTCTGCGCGTGGCGGGGGAGTACGAAGGCCGGCGCTTCGCGGCCGAGCCCGATACGCCACTGGTCGCGGTATGCACCGGGTGCACCGGCCGCGATCTGGTGGGCGGCGCGCTGTCCGTCGGCCTGTCGCGTGCCTTTGCGGGCGCGTTGTCGGTCTCGCCCGAGAACGGCTTTGCGCTGTCGGCGTTAGTGCGACGCCGGGAGCAGCAGGGCTCACCGCTGTGGTCCAATGAAGTGCGAGCCCGCGCTGGGCTGTACCTGCGAATGCCCGGGCCCAGCACGTTCGCGCACTCGGTGTTGGCGTTGCGGCTCGCCGCCGGCGCCACCGCCGGGCCGATCACCAAGATGCTGGGCGTGGGCGGCGTGTCGTCCGGCGAGCTCGCCTTGGGCTTCGGCCAGTACGTTGGGACGGCGCGGGCCTTCCCGGTGCGCGGGTACGCGGGCGGCACGCTGCGCGGCCGCCGGGCCGCCACCGCGAGCGTCGAGTATCGCATGCCGTTGGCGCTCATCGGCAAGGGTGTGGGCCATCTGCCGCTGGGCGCGGACAAGTTGTCGCTATCGCTGTTCGGCGACGCGGGCGACGCCTGGGACCCGGGCGCGCAGCCGCGTCTGACGCACCTGTACTCGGCCGGCGCGGAGCTCGTGACCGACGTGAACATCAATTACGACTTCCCGCTGCGCCTGCGCCTGGGCGTGGCGGAGCCGATCGCGCCGGTGCCGGGCGGCGGCAGGCGGCGCCTGCAGGCGTATCTCGGATTCTCCTCGGATTTCTGACGAACGCCCCGCGGCGCGCGGCGTATAATGGAAGAGATGCGCACCGCGACCCTCGGTTCCTTGCTCTTGATACTCACCGTCCGCCTGGCTGCCCAGGCGCCGGCCGATCGCGCGGCGCTGGAGCAGCTGCGCGACTCGCTCGGCGATGTGACCGATTCGCTCGCGCTGCACCGCCTCGAACAGGCGACCATCGCCCGCGCCAAGGCGGATCGCGACAATCCGCTGCTCCACCTGCGGCTCGGGTTCATCGCCGTCCGGCTGGGCGAGTTGAGCAACGCCAAGGCGCACTTCGACGACGCGGCCGGCGAATTCCAGTGGGCCAACGAGCTGCGGCCCGACTGGCCCTATCCCTGGTACGGTCTCGGCACCGCCGAGCTGGCGGTGGGTGAGAACCCGAGCCTCGTGGTCGAGAACATTCAACAGTGGCTGCACAAGGATTATCTCACCAAGGCGGCGGACGCCTTCGCGCATGCGGCGCTGGCCGATCCGTCGTTCGCGCAGGCGAGCGTGGACCTCGCCACGACGGCGCTGTCGCAGCGCGTCGGCCCGCGGCTCGACGTGGCGCTCGCCGCCGTGCGCCAGGCGGCCGCGTCGCCCGCCGGCGACCGGCCCATCCTGCAGCTGATGCGCGGGCGCGTGGAGCGCGAAGTGGGCGACGTCGACTCCGCCGTCGTTGCGTTCCAGTCGTATCTCGCGCTCGGCGGAGACTCCGGGGTCGGCTACCTCGAGCTGGCCCGCAGCGCGTATAAGGGAGGCCGCGCGGCCGACGGCGCGCGCTGGTACTACGCCGGCGCGCGCGCGGCGCGGACCCCGGAAGCCCGGGGCGCCTACCGCGACGACTTGAGCTGGCTGGCCAGCCCCGCCGACCTCGCGACGTACGACACCCTCGCGACCGGCGAGCGTCGCGTCGTCTGGCTGCAGCGGTTCTGGGACCGCCGCGACGCCGCCGACGCGCGCGACCTGGGCGAGCGGCTCGCCGAGCATTACCGCCGCTGGTTCTACGTGCATCAGAATTTCCGCCTGGCGACCCGGCACCGGCACTACGACATCACCGACGTCTATCGCACCACCCAGCGCGAATTCGACGACCGCGGCCTCATCTATCTGCGGCACGGCGAGCCCGATCGCCGCGCGTTCTACGCCAAGCCGGGGATCGAGCCGAACGAGAGTTGGCTGTACCTGCGCGGCGACGGCGACCTGGTGTTTCACTTCGTCGCCCGCGAGCACGACCAGGACTACAAGCTGGTGGAGAGTCTGGTGGACGTGTTCGGGTTCGCGGGCGGCGTCGTGGCCGCGACCGGCACGTTCGGCTCGGTGTCGGAGCTGTATTCGTCGCGCGATCAGTTCGGGCCCCTGTACGCGCGCATCAGTCAAGGCACGGTGGCGCAGGGCACCGCCCTCGCCGAGGAGCGGCGATTAGGCCAGCGCAGCATCGCGCTCGGCACCACCACCGACAGTTATCGCCAGCGCTTCGACGCGTCGCTCGAGCTCGTGACGCGTGATTTTGTGGTCGGCGACGGCACGGGTGCGGGGCAGGCGCTGCACGTGGTCTTCGCGGTTCCGGCGGGCCGGCTCACCAGCCGGCCGGCGGCGGGCGGCGTCGTGTACCCGCTGCATTTCCGGTTGCTGGTCTCGGACACGAGCGACCGGCTGGTGGCGCGCCTCGACACGGCGCGGGTGTTTCGCGCCCGCGAGCCGCTGGGCGGCGGCGCCTATCTCACCGGCCAGCTCGCGGTGCCCGTACCCCCGGGGGACTACCGCTACCGCCTGCTTGTGAACACGCCCGACAGCGCCGGGGGCGACGTGGTCCTGGGCGACTCGATCACGGCGGAGCGGCTCGACGGCTCCACCGTGGCAGCGAGCGATCTGGTGTTGGGGCGGCGAGGCGCGGGGCTCGTCTGGACCGCCGCGGGCGACACGGTGCTGCTCAACCCGCTCGGCCGGTTCCCGCAGGGCAGCGCCGCGGAGCTGTATTACGAGGTGTACGGCATGGAGCGCGGCGCGACGATGCACACCGTGGTGCGGCTTGAAAAGGAGGGCGGGCGCTCGTTCTTCGGGGCGATCAAGGGACTGTTCGGCGGGCGGCGCGCGCCCGTGGTGCTCGAGTTCGACGCGCCGGCCGATGGTCCGATCACGCGCGTGCACCGCGGACTCGACCTGCGCGACGCGCCGCGCGGCCATTATGTGTTGAGTCTCACCGTCACGGCGGGCCCGCGCGTCATCACGCGGACGCAACGCTTCCAAATCACGGCGCGCTAGTCGGTTGACCCTGCTGGCCGCGACCCGTAAGTTTCCGCGTCCCTCCCGGACGCCGGAATGTACTGCTCCCGCTGCGGCACCCAGAACATCGATACCGCCAAATTCTGTCGGTCCTGCGGCCTGGACCTGACGGCGACGACGCCGATCAGTACGATCCGGGAGCAGAACCCGGAGATGACGGAAATCGACATGGTGCGGGACCAGCTCAAAGAGGAGTACGACATCCTCGACGAGCTGGGCCGCGGCGGCATGGCGATCGTGTTCAAGGCGCGCGAGCGGCAGCTCGAGCGCGAAGTGGCCATCAAGGTCCTGCCGTTCTCGCTCGCGTTCGACAAGGAATTCGTCGAGCGGTTCCAGCGCGAGGCGCGCACGTCGGCCAAGCTCGAGCACCCCGGCATCATCCCGATCTACCGCGTCGGCAAGTCGGGCCGCGTCATCTACTTCGTGATGAAGTTCCTGCGCGGCAAGCCGCTGTCCGCGATTCTCGCGGGGCGGGGCGCCATGCCGCCGGGGGAGATCCGCGTCGTGCTGTCGCAGGTGGGCCGCGCCCTGGGCTATGCCCACAAGAGCGGCATCGTCCACCGCGACATCAAGCCCGACAACATCATGTTCGACGAGCACGGCCAGGCCGTCGTCACCGACTTCGGCATCGCCAAGGCCGCCTCGGGCGGCAAGCTCACCGGGACGGGCATGTCCATCGGCACGCCCCACTACATGAGCCCGGAGCAGGCCCGCGCCCAGGCGCTCGACGGCCGCAGCGACCTCTACTCCCTCGGCGTCGTGGCCTATCAGTGCCTCACCGGCGGCGTGCCGTTCGACGGCGAAGACTCGTTCTCCATCGGCTACAAGCACATCATGGAGGACCTGCCCACGCCGCCGCTCGATTCGCCCGAGAAGCGCGAGCTGTTCCAGATCGTCCGCAAGATGATGGCCAAGTCGCCCGACGACCGCTTCCAGACGGC
>DATLWA010000275.1:0-14542 GCA_035576905.1 Gemmatimonadales bacterium | reverse complement strand
CGCGGCCGTGCTCGCCAGCACCGCGGGCGTGAGGGCGCGCAGCGGCGTGATGTCGTCGATGATCCAGATGCCGCGGCCGTGCGTGGCGATCACGAGATCGTTGTCGCGCGGCTGGATCGCGAGATCGCGCACCGCCACCGCGGGCATGTTGCCGCCCTTGTAACGCGCCCACTGCTTGCCGCCGTCCAGCGACACCCACAACCCGAACTCGGTGCCGAGGAAGAGCAGGTCCTTGTTGACGAGATCTTCCTTGATCACGTGGGCGTAGCCGCGCACCGGACTGTCGGCGCCGATGAGCGGCGTCCACGTCGCGCCGTAATCGGTCGACTTGTACGCGTACGGCTTCATGTCGCCGAAGGTGTGCAGGTCGAACGTCGCGTAGATCGTGCCCGCGCCGAAATGCCCCGGCTCGACCGACGTCACCCACGCGCTCTTCGGCAGACCCGTGATGTTGGCGACGACGTTGGTCCACGTCTTGCCGCCGTCTTTCGTCACCTGCAGGTTGCCGTCGTCCGTCCCGGCCCAGATCACATTGCCGTTCTGCGGCGACTCGGCGACCGTGAAGATCGTGGTGTGCGTCTCGGCCGATGAGTTGTCCACCGTGACGCCACCCGACTGCTCCTGCTTCTGCTTCAGCGGATCGTTGGTGGTCAGGTCGGGCGAGATGCGGTCCCACGTCTGGCCGAAGTCGCGCGAGCGGAACAGGAACTGCGCGCCGATGTAGATCGTGCCCTTCTGGTTGGGACTGACGTAGATCGGCGTGTTCCAGTTGAAGCGCAGCTTGCCCTCGTTGTAGCCGGGCAGGGGCTGGATGCCGCGCGATTCGTGCGTCTTGCGGTTGACCCGGCCGATCGCGCCGCCCTGCGCCTCGGCGTAGAGGTAGTCCGCGTCCGTCGGGTCGGGCCACATCCAGAAGCCGTCGCCGCCGTACATGTTCTCCCACTGGTGGCTCGTGATGCCGCCGGGGAACTGCGACGGACCCACCCACGAGCTGTTGTCCTGCAGGCCGCCGTACACGTTGTACGGCATGTCCATGTCGATCTGGACGTGATAGAACTGCGACACGGGGAGGTTGTCGGCCTTCCACCACTTGCTGCCGGCATCGGAGGAATACCACAAGCCGCCGTCGTCGCCCACGATCAGGTGGTCGGTGTTGTCCGGATCGACCCACACGTCGTGGAAGTCGCCGTGGGCGCCGCCCGAAATGTCGCTGAAGCTCATCCCGCCGTCGTTCGACACGATGAACCCGCCGTCGGGCTTGTACACGCGGTTTTCGTTCTTCGGGTCCACGATCAGATTGGCGAAATAGAACGGCCGCCAGATCATGCTCTGGCTGCGGTCCTCCATCTTCCACGTCTTGCCCGCGTCATCGGAGCGATACAGCGCGTTGAGCGGCGGCACCGCCTCGATGAACGCGTACACCACGTCCGGCTTGGAGGGGGCGACGGCCACGGCCACGCGTCCCCACGGCTTCGGGGGCAGGCCGGTGTTGGCGCTCAGGTCCGTCCAGGTGGCGCCGCCGTCGGTCGTCTTGAACAGCGTCGACGCGGAAGGCGCCGTCGGGCCGTCGCCGCCCGACCGGAACGTCCACCCTTTGCGGCGGAAGTCCCACATGCCGGCGTAGAGCGTCTGGGGGTGCGCCGCATCCATCGACAGCAGCGAGCAGCCGGTCGAGAGATTCGCGCCCTTGAGGATCTTGGTCCACGTCTTGCCGCCGTCGGTCGTCTTGTAGACGCCGCGATCGTCACTGTCGCTCCACAGCGCGCCGGGCACGCACACATACACGGTGTTGGTCGCGGTCGGGTCGATCAGGATCTTGACGATGTGCTCGGAGGTCTTGAGGCCGACGTTGGTCCAGTTCTCCCCGCCGTCGACCGACTTGTACACGCCGTCGCCGATCGAGACGCTGTTGCGCATCCACGACTCGCCGGTGCCGACCCAAACCACCTTGGGGTTCGTGGGGTCGATCGTGATCGCGCCGATCGACTGCACCGGCTGTTTGTCGAACACCGGCTTGAACGTGGTGCCGCCGTTGGTGGACTTCCACACGCCGCCGGACGCGGCGCCGGCGTAGACGGTGAGCCGCGTGCCTTCGTGCACCGCCGCCACGGCCGCGATGCGGCCGCTCATGGCGGCGGAGCCGATGTTGCGCGCGCCCAATCCCGAGAAGGTTTCGGAGTCGACTTTCACCGGCCCCGGCTGCTGCGCCGCGGCGAGCACGGGGAGGGCGGCGAGTGCGAAGGCCCGGGCGGTGCTGCGAAGCGTCGTCGTCATGGCTCGAGTCCTCGGGTTAGTGCGACACGGGGCGCGCGAAACGCGCGTTGTCGATCGTGACGTTGGCCTCGATCTTGTCGAACGTGATCTTGCCGCCTTCGGAGGCGCCTTGATTGCGGGTCTCGATCGAGAACGGCAGATACCAGCCGTTGACCTGCTTGTAGTCGCCGAGGATGACGGTGTAGTTCACTTCGGCGCCGCGGATCATGCGCGTGATGTCGACCTGGATCGGCACGCAGTAGTCGATGTCGAGGTAATAGATGTGCGTATCGCCGTTCGCGACGGTGACCTTGAGTTTGTAGACATCGGTGCCGTCCACCTGGTCCATGCCGACGAACTCGACCTTATTACCCTTCTGCCGATAGTTGACGAGGTCGCCGTCGAAGTCGGCATCCTCGAGAATGCTGTGCAGCTCTTCCTCCCCCAGCGATTCGGGGTCCTTCTTACCGCCGAACGGCGAGATCTTCCAACCGCTCTGGCCGTCGTAGGCGTTGATGGCGGTCATTCCCTGGAGCGAGAATTCTTCGCGCACCGCGTTGGGGCGTTTGTTCTCCTGCACCACCGTCGCCTCGAATCCGCCACCGCCCGTGAACTTCCCGCTGCGGCGCAGCGTCGTCACGGCCGCGATGCGCGCCGAGCCGCCCGTGGATGCCAGGTACTTGGCGATGAGGCTGTCGACGGATTGGGCGGCGAGCGGCGTCGTGACGGCCGCGGCCGCGAGGGCGATGAGCATTCTGGACATGAGCGTCTCCGGCAGCGGGACGATGACAGCGTGAGGATGACGTAAGGTAAGACGCTATTGGGCGGCGGCTAGTTGCACGACGGGGGCCGCGGCGGCGCGGGTGGCCGTCGGGAGCAGCTGCTGGTCGCGCGCGCCCAGCTGGGAGGCGGCGTCGTCCCGGTCCCTTTCATTTCTATAGACGGCCGCCACGGCGCTGCCGGAGCCGCACAGCCGCACCCACAAGGGCCGCGTCCCCGCGAGCCGCTCGTACAGCGCGCGCAGCGGCGCGTGCTTCCCGAAGACTGCCACCTCGAAGTCGTTGCCGCCGAGGCGTCCAATCGACCCCCAGTTGGCGAGGGCATCGGCGTCGAGCACCACCGGTCCACGCGCGGGCGGCTCGGGATGCAGCTCGTCCCACCACCGATAGGCGTCGGGGGTGCTGACGGGGATCGGCGGCACGGCGACCAGGGCGGGAGCGGCGGGCGGGGGTGTCAGGCGATACAACCGCTCACCACGACCCCACGCCAGCGCGAGCGGCGCGCCGCTCGCGAAGAACGCGACGTCGGCGCCGAGCTTCGTGGCGAAGTGGTGCAGCTCGTGGCGCGGCACGGCATTGTCGGCCAGCGCGTTGACGGCGTGCAACGCGGCCGCCGCGTCGCTCGAGCCGCCGCCCAACCCTGCGCGCGTCGGGATCCGTTTGGTCAGCTCGATGCGCACGCCGAACTTCCGCCCGGTGGCATCGAGCACGGCGCGCGCGGCGCGCACCGCGAGGTTGTCGTCCACGGGCCCGAGATCCGGGCCGTGGACCGCCAGCTCGACGCCCTGCGCGATGCGCGTCACCACCAGCTCGTCGGCCAGCTCCAGCAACGCGAACGCGGTTTCGATCTGGTGGTAGCCCGATGTCTCGCGCGCCAGAATGCGCAAGAACAGGTTGATCTTGGCGTGCGCCGCGACGCGGACGCGGTCCGTCATCTCACTCCTCGGCGCCGGTGCCGCGCAGCTCGCCGATCCGCACGTGCGTCACCGACAGGGACCACAAGCCCAGCAGCGTGATCGGAACAAACGTGGTGAGGTGATACGCGACCGCATAGCTCACCGCCCGCGTCGCGTCGATGCCGTAGATGCCGAGCGTCACGCGGGTCGCCGCCTCGAAGATGCCGAAGAACCCCGGAGCGGCGGGCACGGCGACCCCGAAGCCAATAATGCCCTGCAGCAGGAGCGCGCCCGACAATGGGACGGGCAGTGCGAACGCCTTGAAGCACAGCGCGAACGACGCCGCGTTCACGAGCCACAAGACCAGCGACCACGCGACGACCGCGGCGAAGCGGCCGGGATTCTTCAAGACTGCGAGCCCCGCCACGAGCCCCTCGGCGACGCGCTCGACTCGCACCGCCAGACGCTCCGGCAGCACACGCCGCGCGACCCGGTCGAGCAGTTTGAGCCACGGCGCGGGCCGGTGCACCACGACCAGCGCCGCGACCAGCGCCGCCCCGAACAGCACGGCCGCCCCCGTGGCGACGCGCGACAGCGGCGCGCCGAAGACCGTCGCCTGGCTGGGGAATTCCGGCGCCGCGATCGCCACGGCCATCAGGCCCACCATCACGAGCCCGTCGAGCACGCGCTCCACCGCCACCGACGCGAGCGCCGTGGTGAAGCGCACCGGCAGCTGCCGGCCCGCGATGTAGGCGCGCGCCACCTCGCCCGCGCGCGCGGGCAAGAGATTGTTCGCCATGAAGCCCACGGCCACCGCGTGCCACAGCGGTACGAGCGGGAAGCGCTGCCCGTCCGCGGTGCGGAGGATCAGCTGCCAGCGCACGGTACGGAGCGGGAAGGTCAGTGTGGCGGTGATGACGGTGGCGACGAGCAACAGCGGATCGGCGGCGCGGATGTGGCCGAGGACCACGGCGAAACTGACGTCGCGCAGCGTCCACCACAGCAGCAGGACGGTGACCGCCACGCCCAACACCCACGCCCCGCGCCAGCTGCGGGGCTTAGGCGCCGGGGGCGGTGGGCTCGAGGGCGAGCTCAACGAGGTCGCAGACTTCTTCGACGAGGGCGCGCAGCTCATCGCCTGATGCGCCCTTGGCGGCGCGGCGCAGCTCCTGCGCGCGCGCCAGCGCGCGGTCGCCGCGATAGAGCAGCGCGCGGATGTCCACCACCGGCAGCTCGACGGCTCCGGATGTCCGCGGCGCCGCGGGTGGCGGCCCGGCGGTATCGCGCGAGGGCGCGGGAGGCGGGACGCGCGTGGCGCCCGCCAGCAGCTCCTCCAAAGACGCTGGACCCACCCCAGCCACGACCATGCGATGGTAGGTGACCCACGAGCCGGTGATGTCGGGGGTCTCCGGTACCTCTTCGACATCCGGCGACGGTGCGGGCGTCAGCGGTGAGCGGTGAGCGGGGGCTGCCGGTTCGGGAGCGAGCGACTGGATCGGGACGATCGTCGCCGCGACGTCCGGAGCAACGGTCGGCGCTGCGCCGCCGGCCAGCCCTGCGAGCGTGGCGGTGATCTTGTCGAGGTGGCTCGCCAGCTGTGCCTCGTCGCCTGACGCCGACTGGGCGAGCAGATCGCCCGCGCGCCGCAGCTCGGCCGCGAAGGCGGCGGGCTCCCGCACCGCCACGCCTTTCGCCACGGCCTCGCGGGCGCGCTGCGCGAACCGGCCCACCGCCTCGGCCAGCGTGCCGGAGCCCGCGTCTTCGAGCGCGCGGAACGTTCCCGCCAGCGTGTGCGCGCGCAGCTCGCGTTGCGTGGTGCTGGGCGCGCGCTCGATCGAGTCCGCCGACTGGCGCAGGTGCTCGCCGTGGCTCACCAGCTCGACGCGACCGAGCGTGGCCGGGCGCGCGGTCGGCGTGCCACGGTGCACCACGTGCGGGCCCGCGTCGTCGTGATACAGCGATGTGATCGGCACGACGTCGGCGTCGCTGCCGAGGAAGCGCATCAGCTGGCCCGCGAAGGTGCGCCACGCCTGCGCTTCGGGGTCGGGGCGGCCGCGCTCGGCGACTTCGCGCGCGGCCTGCGCGATGGCCGCGCCCGCCGCGCTGAACAGCTCGCCCACGTTCGCCGGCGCGGGCGCATTGGCGCGCGCCAGATCGGCGATGACGCGCTCGATGCCTTCCAGCAGGTCGGGCAGGGGCGGCAGATCGTTCAGCGCCGCGAGACCGCGCAGCGGCTGCAGCGCTTTGAGCACATGCTGCAGCGGATCGTGCGCCAGCGGATTAGCGCGCAGCGCCTGGGCCGCGCGCTCCAGCGCGCCCGCGATGGCCGCGCCCTCGCGCGCCACGAACGCGCGTGCACCGGCGTCGAGTCCCGGCGGCTCCACCGCGCGCACGGGCGTCGACGGCCGGCCCGCCAGCTGCTCGAGCTGCGCGCCCAGGGCTTCGGCTTTGGCGGTGTCGGCCTCGGTCCAGCTCGACGCGCGCCGCACGAAGATCTTGAGATCGTCCACCGCGCGGATCGCGATCTGGCGGATGTTCTGATCCCAGGGGCGGCGGCCCTCTTTCACCGCGCGGGCCAGGGTCTCGAGACCGGACGCCGAGCGGGCGATCGCCTGCTGATTGCCCATCAGGGCCGCGCCGCGCAGCGCGCGCGCCAGGCGCACGAATTCCTCGGCGCCCTGGCCGAGCCCTTCCGCGGGCTGCACCAGCGCGTCGAGCCGCTCGAGGTATTCACCCGCCTCGAGCGCGAAGAAATCGGACATGCCGAGCGGCTGGCCCGGCGTGGGGGTGGTCATGGCGCCCCCAATCTAGGGACGTCGACCAGCTTGCGCATCCGTCGCACGGCTTCTTCCAGCCCCCAGAACACCGCGTTCGACACGATGCTGTGGCCGATATTGAGCTCCGCGATTTCGGGAATCGCCGCGACGGGCTGCACGTTGCGATAGGTGAGGCCGTGGCCCGCGTGCACGGCCAGGCCGCGCGCGGCGGCGTGGGCGGCTGCGGCCCGCAGCGCGTCGAGCGCGCGATCGCTCTTGTGCCAGGTGTGCGCGTAGCGGCCGGTGTGCAGCTCGATGGCGGGCACGCCGAGGTCGGCGGCGCGGGAAATGGTCGTGCGATCGGGTCCGATGAAGAGACTGACGCGGATGCCGGCGCCGGTGAGCCGCCGAATCGTCTCGGCCAGACGACGGTCGCCTTTGCGGACCGCGAGCCCGCCTTCGGTGGTGATCTCCTGGCGGCGCTCGGGGACGAGTGTCGCCTGGAACGGCCGCAGCCGGCAGGTGAGCCGGACGATCTCGGGGTGCTGCGCCAGCTCGAGATTCAACACGGTGCCGGGACGCGCGCGCAGGGCGCGCACGTCGGCGTCCTGAATGTGGCGCCGGTCTTCACGGAGGTGGACGGTGATGCCGTCGGCGCCCCCGCGCTCGGCGGCGGCGGCCGCCGCGACGGGGTCGGGCTCGTCGGTTTGCCGCGCTTCGCGCAGCGTGGCGACGTGATCAATGTTGACGTAGAGGCGCATGTGTTCTTACCTTCGGATCATGAACCGACGTGCCTCGCTCGTGCTGTTACTCGGCATCGCCGCCGCCTGCGGTCACGCCCGCGCCACCGGACCCGCGCCGACGTCGGTGAACGACGCGCTGGTCTTGTTTCTCGGAGCCGTGAAGTCGAACGATCTGACGATGATGGGCAAGGTCTGGGGCACCGAACGCGGCGCCGCCGTGACCTGGATGAAGCCGCAAGAGATGAAGGAGCGGCTCACCGTCATCCAGAAATACCTGAGCCATTCCGGGTATCGCATCGTCGACGGTCCCACCGGCGACGCCCGCACGCCCGACCTGCAGACGTTCCACGTGGAGCTGCAGCGCCAGAACTGCAACATCGTGGTGCCGATCGACCTGGTGCGCACCCACACGGGCGGCTGGATCGTGAAGGATCCGCATCTCGAGGCGGCGGGGAATCCGGCGAAGCCGTGTCCCGGCCAGAGTCCGGGAACCGGACACTAGCGGCACGCGTTCAATTACTCGGTCAGCTCGAGCAGCACGCCGGCCGTCGCTTTCGGATGTACGAACGCGATCCGCCGGCCGCCGGCCCCGCGCCGGGGCTGCTCGTCGACCAGCCGGTACCCCGCCGCGCGACAGCGCTCCAGGGCGCGATCGAGATCGGGGACCCGGTAGCAGATGTGATGGATGCCGGGGCCGCGGTTGGCGAGAAACTTCGCCACGGGACTCCCGGGGTCGCGCGGCTCGAGCAGCTCGACGTCCACGTCGCCAAAGGGCAGGCTGACGATGGTCGCCCCGTCCGCGGTTTCCGGCGGGCCGGGAGTGAGCTCCAGCACGTCGCGGTAAAACCTGAGCGCTTCGGCGATGCTCGCCACGGCGACTCCGACGTGCGCGATGCGGGCGGGCGAGTCTGGCATGATGCCGAGAAGTTAACGTTCGCGAATCCAGGAGTGGAAGGTCACAATGGAAGGGAACATGACGGCAACGCATCCGCAGGCGATCAGCGACGCCACCTTCGGGGCGGAAGTCGAACAAGCGAAGGGTCTCGTGCTGGTGGACTTCTGGGCCACCTGGTGCGGGCCGTGCCACATGGTGGCGCCGGTGATGGAACAGCTCGCCACCGAGCACGCCGGCAAACTGAAAGTCGCGAAGCTCGACGTGGACGAGAATCCGGCCACGGCGATGCGCTTCAACGTGCGGTCGATTCCGACCGTGCTATTCTTCAAGGACGGCCAGAAGGTGGACCAGCTCGTCGGCGCCTACCCAAAACCGGCGTTCGAGGAGAGAATTCAGAAGCACCTGTAAGCCGGGCGTTCCACCCCCCGGCCCTCGCCGGAGGAGCATGCGCGCCAGCACAGCTCGCCTGACGAATTCGCCGGTTAAGCTTGCGGAGTTGTCGTTTCCGCAGGTGAACCGGCTGATTCATCGTACGCGCCTGGCGTTCATCCACGTCGACAATCTCCTCGCCTTTGCCAAACGCGACCGCGACGGCCGCGTCGACGGCTACGTCGCCGCCTACCTCCCCGACGAGTGCCTGTTGCTGTTCTTCCGGAAGGGCGAAGCGGTGAACGCCGCCACGATGCACGCGGGCGGCCGCCAGGTGATCACCATCACCGAAGGCCTGCGCCGCATGCGCGACGAAGTGGAGCGCGGCGAGCTGGCCTACCACGCCGCCCCCATGGAGCAGCTGTCGTGGATGTACCAGGCGTGCGCCGCGCCCGCCGAGCCGCGCTACGTCGACCCGACCCAGCCCGCCGCGCTGTTTCCCGCGCTGGCGCAGGAGAAGTACACGGGGATCCTCGAGCTGATCTCCAACGGCCGCGTGTCCTACCTCAGGTTCACCGACGGCCGCTACGCCGGCGGCTATTTCTGCGACCGGCCGGAGTCGCTGGCCGTACCCAAGTACGTCGAGTCGCTGTTTCATCCCGCGCCCGACGGCACGCCCGCGGTGCTGGCGGCCAGCGTTTTCCCGGCCGCGGCGGACTTGCCGGCGCAGGCGGCGCACGCGCTGATCAACACGTACCGCGAGCTGTACTGGCGCATCGTGGACGCCGTCGAGAAGGAATCGCCGGGCGACGCCAAGAAACGCGCCGACCGCGCGGCGGTGAGCATCGCCCAGACGCACAAGGCGATCGGCATCATCAACGTGCCGCGCGCGTCCGATACGCCCGACGCCGTGGTGCGGCCCGACGAGCTGGCGCTGGCGCTCACCGACTGGTCGCTGCAGGTCCTGGAAGGGCTCGAGGTCGTGATGCCCGGCAGCGCGCCGAAAGTCCTCAAGGACGCGACGCGGGAACACCGCTACGTGCTGCAGGCCGCCGGTTTCTATCAGCGGCTCCCCTGGCCCGTGCAGTGGTGACGTGGCCGGCACGCTGTACGTCGTCGCCACGCCGCTCGGCAACCTCGCCGACCTCTCGCCCCGCGCGGCCGACACGCTGAAGCGGGCGGCCGTCGTGGCCGCCGAAGACACCCGCCACACCAAGACGCTGGTCGCCCACGTCGGGTCGCACGCCGAGTTGGTGAGCTTTCACGCCCACTCCTCCGACGCCGCGCTGCAGCGCATCCTCACGATGTTGGGCGGCGGCAAGGACGTCGCGCTCGTCACCGACGCCGGCACGCCCAGCGTTTCCGATCCGGGCACGGTCCTGGTCGCCGCGGCGCGCGAGCGCGGCTTTCCCGTCGTCACGATTCCGGGCCCGACGGCGGTGGCCGCGGCGCTCGCCGTCTCCGGACTCGGCGCGGATCGCTACCTCTTTCTCGGTTTCCTGCCGCGCAAGGGCACCGATCGCAAACGCCTCCTCGCGACGGTGGCCGAGAGCGAGTGGACCGTGGTGCTGTTCGAGTCGCCCAATCGCGTCGCGGACCTGTTGCAGGACCTCGCGGATGTGTGCGGCGCCGAGCGCCGCGCGGCGGTGGCGCGCGAGATGACGAAGATCTTCGAAGAGACCAGGGACGGCACTCTCGCCGAGCTGGCGGGGTATTTCGCTGAGGCGCCGGCGCGCGGCGAAGTGACGCTGGTGGTGTCGGGGACCGGCAAACCGCGCCCGCGACCCGAGCCCGGGCCCGACCCCGAGGCATTGGCCCGGACACTCCTCGCCGACGGAATGACCCGAAAGGACGTCGTGGAGCGCTTGACGGAGGAAACGGGCATCCCGCGCAACACGGCGTACCGGTTGGTCAACGAGCTATGAAGCGGCTGCTCGCGCCAAGTCTCAGCCTGCTGCTGCTCGCCGGCGCACCGCGACACGACGCCCCGCTCACCATCGCGCGCCTGCACTACGACGGCGGCGGCGACTGGTACGCCAACCCATCGAGCCTGCCGAACTTGTTGACGGCGATTCGCACGCGCACGGGGCTGGAAGTGGCTGATCGCGAGCGCGTGGTGACGCTCACGGGCCCCGAGCTGTGGGACGTCCCTTACCTCTATATGACGGGCCACGGCAACGTCCACTTCTCCGACGACGAGCTGAAAAACCTGCGCCGCTATCTGGAACAGGGCGGCTTTCTGCACGCCGACGACAACTACGGCATGAACGAGTCGTTCCGGCGCGAGATCGCGCGCGTGTTTCCGGACCACCCCATGGTGGAAGTCCCGCTGTCGCACCCGATCTATCATCTGGTCTACGACTTCCCCAAGGGCATCCCCAAGATCCACTACCACGACGGCCTGCCGGCGCAGGGGTTCGGTGTGTTCTTGGGTGACCGGCTCGTCGTATACTATTCGTACCAGTCGGATCTGGGTGACGGTTGGGAGGACCCCGACGTGCACCACGACCCGCCCGAGCTGCGGGAGGCGGCGCTGCGCATGGGCGTGAACCTGTTCACATATGCCGTGAGCGCGAACCGGTGACGCGCACCGCCACCGGCCTGCGCCGGCTCGCGCTGCCGCACACCCGCGCCCGTGTGGCGGGGGTGCTGCTCGCGGCCGCGGGCGGCGCGCTGGCCGTCGCGGCGGGCGCGATCGCGTTGGCCCCGCGGCCGCTGGCGGTCGCGGCGGGGTGGCTCGCGCTCCTGGGTGTGGCCGCCGCGGCGGCATGGGCGGCACGGCGCGTGATCGCCGCCGCGACACCGGGCGCGGTGGGCCGTCTCGTCGAGCAGGCCGCCGGGCTGCGCGCCGGCAGCGTGATGACCCTGGTGGCGCCGCCCGCCGCGGCGAGCGGCCAGAGCCCCGCCTTGTTCGCCGCCGCCGACGAGCGCGCCGCGCGCCTGGTCGAGACGTCGGCGCCCGACGTGCGGCGAACACTCGGCGCCGCGGCGCGCCGCCGGCTCGCGACCGGGTTCGCCGCCGCCCTCGCCGGCGCGATGCTGTTCGTGGCCGCAGCGCCGGCGTCGGGTCGCGCGGCGGCGTTCTGGCATCCGCTCGCCGCGTGGCGGGCCGCGCACGCGCCGGTGCGGCTGGCGGTGGACCGCGCCCGCGTCAAGAACGGCGATGCGGTGACGGCGAGCGTCACGGCGCCGGGCGCGCTGCACGCCGTGCTGTGGACGCGCGGGCCGGGCGAGCCGTGGCGCGCCAGCGCGCTGACGCTCGACTCCACCGGGCACGGCGCCAAAGTGCTGGGCCCGCTCGCCGCGGACCTCTTCGTCAAGGCGACGAGCGGCGGGCGCACCAGCGCCGAGCTGCGCGTCGCCGTCGCCCCGCGCGCGTTCCTCGCGGACCTCACGCTCACCGCGCGCTACCCCGCATACCTCGGCCGCCCCGATGAGCCGCTGCTTGCGGGTCCCGACACGATTCCGCTGCCCGAAGGCACGGCGGTGGTGGCGCAGGGCACGGCGAGCGTGGCGCTCGCGGGCGCCGCGTGGCAGGCGGGCGCGCGCGCCGCGCGGCTGCGCACCGACGGCGCGCGCTTCGGCGGCGCGTTCACGCCGGGCTCGGGCACGTGGCGCCTGGCGCTCGCCGCCGCCGACTCGCAGGCCTTCGAGGGCGAGACACCCGAGCTGCACGTGCGCGTGTTGGGCGATTCCGCGCCCGTCGTCACGCTGGCGCTGCCCGCGGGCGACACGACGCTGCCGTTGTCGCTGCACCAACCGTTCGTGGTCGACGCGCGCGACGACCACGCGCTGGCGCGCCTTGCCCTCGTGAGCTGGCGCGTGAGCCAGACGGGACGGGTCGAGACGCCGGTGCGGGAGTCGCTCGACGTGGCGGGCGTGGGCGAGCGCGCCATCGTGCAGGGCGACCTCGACGCGGCGGAGCGCGGCCTGTTGCCGGGCGACACGCTGCGACTGTATGTCGAAGGGTGGGACGACGCGCCGGCGCCGCATCGCGGCGTGAGCCGCACGGTGGCGTTGCGTGTGCCGGGCTCGGGCGAGCTGCGGGCGGCGGCGCGCGCGGCGGCGCGCGATGTGGCGGCGGCGACGGAGTCCGTTACGGCGGCGCAGCGCGATCTCAACGAGCGCACCGCCGAGCTGGCCGCGCAGCGCGCCCGCGACGGCGCGACCACGCCCCCGACGCCCACCACACCCGATGCCACGCGCTCGGGCGCGCTCAACTACCAGCAGTCGGAGCGGGCGCAGGCGGTGGCGCGGGAGCAGGCGCAGCTGCAGGACCGCATCCGCGAGCTGACGCAGGCGGTGGAGCAGATTCAGCAGGCGGTGGCGGCCGCGGGGCTCGGCGACAGTGCGTTCCAGGCGCGGCTCGCCGAAGTGGCGGACTTGCTGCGACGGTCGCTCTCACCCGACCTGGTGCAGCGGCTGCGCGATCTGCAGGACGCGCTCAGCCGGCTCGATCCCGAAGCCACGCGTCAGGCGCTGCAACGCTTGGCCGAGGCGCAGCAGCAGCTGCGCGAGCAGCTGGAGCGCACCCAGGAGCTGTTCCATCGCGCGGCGGTCGAAGGCGCGCTGTCGACGCTCGCGGCCGACGCCGACGATCTGCGCCGGCGCCAGGAGGAATGGAACCGCAGCGACGCGCCGCGGGCCGATTCCGCGGCCGCGGCGAACGAGCACGCGCTGGCGGCGCGCGGCGATTCGCTGGCGGCGGGCGTGGCGCAGGCCAATCGCGACCTGCAGCAGACCGGCGGCCAGGCGGCGTCGGACAGCGCGCTGCGCGCGGTGCAGCAGGCCGCTGAGCGCGCCACGAGCGCCATGAACGCGGGCGCCGCAGCGGCGGGGCGCCGCGACGCCGGCGAGGCCGGACGGCAAGGCCAAGAGGCGGCGCGCCAGCTGCAAGAGCTGCCCAAGTTCCTGCGCGCGGCGGGCGAGCAGCT
Organism: Gemmatimonadales bacterium; assembly: GCA_035576905.1. Classification (GTDB taxonomy): domain Bacteria; phylum Gemmatimonadota; class Gemmatimonadetes; order Gemmatimonadales; family GWC2-71-9; genus DATLWA01. The sequence continues at coordinate 917 of DATLWA010000275.1, read as the reverse complement.
CGCGCTGCAATGGCGCCAGGAAGCGCTCGCGTCGCTCGACCGCGCGCTCTCGGAGACGGCGGCGCTGGCGGCGCGGCAGCGCGACGTGGGCGACGCCTTGCGGCGCGGCGCGGGCACGGCGACGCGCGGCGAACAGGCGTCGATCGAAGAAGGCACGACGGCCATCGGCGCCCAGATCCGCGCGGCGGCGGGCCGGCACGCGATGATTCCGCCGGAGCTGGAGCAGGCGTTGGGCTTCGCGCAGCATCAGATGGCGGCCGCGCGCGAGCAGCTCGATCAACCGCAGCCCAACACGACCGCAGCGGCGGCGCTCGCGGACCAGGCGCTCGAGGCGCTCAATGCGACGGCGTACGCGCTGCTCAACGCGCGCAGCCGGGTGCAGTCGACGCGCTCGGGCAGCGGCCTGGCCGAAGCGGTGGCGGAATACGCCCGCCTCGCGGGCCAGCAGCAAGGCCTCAACGGCGACGCGCAGAGCATGTTGCCGCTGTTCGGGCCGGGGATGGTGCAGCAGCTGCGCCTGCTCGCGGCGCGCCAGCAGGCGCTGGCGCAGCAGCTCGAGCGGATGCAGGGCCAGGGGCAGGGCGCGGGCGCGGCCGAGCTGGCGCAGGAAGCCAAGGACCTCGCGCGCCAAATGGATGCGGGCCGGCTCGATCGCCAGACCATCGCGCGGCAGGAGCGGCTGTACCGCCGTCTGCTCGATGCCGGCCGCACGCTCACCGGCCAGGAGCCGGACGAGCAGCGGGAGCGCGTGTCGCGGCCCGCGACCGGCGATAGCGTGCACATCCCCGCGGTGCTGCGGCCCGGTGCCACCGGGTCGGCGCCCGCGCTGCGCTACCCGACGTGGGAAGAGTTGTCGCGCCTCACCCCGGACGAGCGCCGCCTCGTGCTGGATTACTTCCGGCGGCTCAATGTTCCGG
>DATLWA010000274.1:0-6715 GCA_035576905.1 Gemmatimonadales bacterium | reverse complement strand
CCGTCCGCCAGCTCCACGCCGTCGAAGCCGCCTGGGCCGGTGGCGATGACCGCCGGCGCGGCGTCGCCGGGCTTCCAGCCGAACACGTACGGGCCGTTGTTCGCCACCACGATGAAGCGGTTGTTCGCCGCGTCCCAGGTGATGCCGTTGGGCCCCTTGAGGGTGTCGCCCTGGGCTGCCACGCTGACCTTGCGATCCGGCGCGATCCTGAAAATCCGGTCCGGCCCGGGGTGCGACATGTTGAACTTGGCGTCGAAGCCGATCCCGGTGTCGGTGATGTAGAGCGATCCGTCCGGTCCAAACGCCGGATCATTGAGGAACACGGCGCCCGCCACGGCCACAGACGCAATCGGCGCGCCGGTCGTGGCGCTGAAGGCCCGCGCGGCGTCGATGTCGGTCACCCACAGGGTGTCGCCGCGCACCGCCAGGCCCTTGGGCGCGTTGAGGGTCACCCCGCCGCGCCCGCCTTGAATGAAGTGCAGGCTGTCGATCGTGCCGTCGGGCCGCAGGCGGCTGATGAAGCCGTTGTTGTCCTTGACCGACGGATTCCCGTTGATGTTGGAGACGAAGTACATGTCGCTCGCGGCATCCCACAGTACCGACTCCGGTGTCTGCAGCGAATCCACGGTGGCGACCTTGGTGGGACCGGCCGGCGCCTTTGCGGCAGGTTTGCACGCGGCGCAGAGCGCCACGCCCACGGCGATGGTGACGATGCGATTCATGCTGCGCTTCCTCCTCAGGGGAGTTGCCAGATTTCCAAGCGGGTGCCGTCGACGAACGGCAACAGCAGCCGGTTGCGCTTGGCGTCGTAGCCGATGTCGGCGGTGCCGACGCCGGAGATGAGCCGTACTTCCTGTCCGGTCTCGTAGGCCGAGACCGTGGAATCCTTCCAGCTCGACACGAGGATGCGGCCGCGCGCGATCACCACGCCGTCGTAGCTGCCGGCGCCCGTGGCGATCGCCGTCGGCGCTTTGTCGCCGGGCTTCCAGGCGAGGACGGACTTCCCTCCCAGCGGCGCCACGATGAACCGCTTGCCCGCCGCGTCGAGGGCGATGCCGTTGGGGCGCGCCAGGCTGTCGCCGCGGGCGGCGACGGTCACCTGGCGGTCGGGACCGATGCGGAAAATGCGATCGGGGCCCGGGTGCAGCATGTTGCCGACGTCGTCGAAGCGGACCCCGGTATCCGTCACGTAGACCGCGCCGGTGGGCGCCACGGCGATGTCGTTCAGGAACACCGCCCCCAGCGGCGCCAGGCTGATGCTGTCCAGCGGCACGCCGGTCCGCGCGTCGAACGCCCGCAGCACGTCGATGTCGGCCACCCACAGGGTGTCGCCCGCGAGCGCGAGCCCCTTGGGCGCGTTGAGCGTGACGCCGTTGTGCGCGCCTTCGATGAACTTGAGGTTCTCGACCACGCCGTCCGGCCGGACACGGCTGATGAAGCCGTTGTTGTCCTTGGCCAGCGGGCCGCCGTTGATGCTCGAGACGAAGTAAATGTCCTGCAGCGAGTCGTGCAGCGCCGACTCGGGCGAACGGAATCCGTCCACGCTCAGCACGTGCGTCGCGCCGGGCGCCGGCAGCGCCGTCGGACCCGCGGTCGTGTCGACGGCGGAACGGTTCTTATTCTTGTCCACTGGCAAGCAGGCGGTGCCACCGAGGGCCGCCGCGATAAGCCAAGTAGTGATTTTCATGGGTCCTCCTACACCGTTCACCCTCAACTTGCCTTGGCCTCCGCCAGCTCCTTCTTGCGCCCTTCCACCACCTTCTGGGCCGTGTCCGGCGGGACCTGCTCGTAGGCGTGGAATTTCTGACGGTACGTGCCGCGCCCGTGGGTCAGCGAGTGCAAGGTCGTGGCGTAACGGTCCAGCTCCGCTTCCGGCACCCGCGCTTTGACCTTGGTGAGGCGTCCATCCTTCTCGGTGCCGAGGATCTGGCCGCGTCGCGACGACAGGTCGCCCATCACCGCGCCCTGGTATTCGTCCGGCGTCCACACTTCCACATCCACGATCGGCTCGAGCAGCACCGGCTTGCAGCCGGGACTCACGTTCCGGAAGGCGAGGATGCCCGCCATCTTGAACGACATTTCGTTCGAGTCGACGTCATGATACGAGCCGTCGTACAACTCGACCTTGAAGTCCACGACGGGGTAGCCCGCCACGGGGCCGCGCGCCGCCGCTTCCACGACGCCCCGCTCGACCGCCGGAATGTACTGCCGCGGAATCACACCGCCCACGATCTTGTCCTCAAAGACGAATCCGCCGCCCCGAGGTAACGGGACGATGCGGATCCAGCAGTCGCCGTACTGGCCGCGGCCGCCGGTCTGCTTCTTGTGCTTGCCCTGGCCCTCTGCCTTGCCCCGCAGCGTCTCGCGGTAAGCGATCTTCGGCTTGGTGATGAGGGCGTGCACGCCGTACTTCCGCGCCAGGCGTCCGATCACGATCTCGAGGTGCCGCTCGCCCAGGCCGCGGATCAGCGTCTGCCCCAGCTCGGCGTTGAATTCGTGATGGAAGGTCGGGTCCTCTTCGTGCAGCTTGTGCATCGCGGTCGAGAGTTTGTCTTCCTCGCCCCGCTGCTTCACTTCCACCGCCTCGGTGATGACCGGGTCGGGGAACGGAATCTTCGGCAGGACGATCGGACGCTCCCTGGTCGAGAGCGAGTCGTTGGTGTGCGTGTCGCGCAGCTTCGCCACCGCGCCGATGTCGCCCGCGTGCAGCTCGGCGATCTCCGTGCGATCCTTGCCCACCGCCACGCACAGGTGGTTCAGCTTCTCCACGGCCTGGCGCGGCGCGTTGAAAACGTCCTGGCCGTTCTTCACCTTACCGGAGTGGATCCGGAAGTACGACACGTCGCCCACGTGCGGCTCGGAGATCGTCTTGAAGACCTGGGCCACGAACGGACCCGCGTCGTCCGGCTGCAGCGACACCTTCTCGGCGCTGCCCCACTTCTGTCCTTCGATCGGCGGCCGCTCGGCGGGCGAGGGGCACAGCTCCACGATCTTGGTCAGCAGGGCCCGCGTGCCGTAGGTCAGCTCGGCCGCGCCGCAGAACAGCGGGAACAGCTCCCCCTTGAGCATCCCCGCCTTCATCGCGGCCAGCGCTTCGTCGCGCGTGATCTCCTGGCCGCTCAGGTAGTGCTCCAACAGCGTCTCGTCGGTCTCGGCGATCGACTCGGTGAGCTCCTTGGAGTACTGCTCGAAACGCGCCTGGTACTCGGCCGGCACGTCCACCTCGTCGTACTCGCCCGCCTTGGTGCCTTTCTTATAGAGGTGGCACTTCTTCGAGAACAGATTGATGATGCCGTGGAACTCCGGGCCTTCACCCACCGGGATCTCGACCGGGATCACTTTCGGCGTGAGGCGGTCCTTGATTTGCCGGTACACTTTCTCGAAGTCGGCGTGCTCCTTGTCCATCAGCGACACGAAGAAGAGGCGCGGCACCCCCCGCTGCTCGGAGTAGTCCCACACCTTCTCGGTGCCCACCTCGACGCCGCCCGTTGCGGACACGACGACCACGGCGCTGTCGGCGGCCCAGATGCCGGCGAGCGCTTCACCCGTGAAGTCGAGGTATCCCGGTGTGTCGATGAGGTTGACCTTCGCGTCCAGCCACTCGGCCGCGCCGAGGGCGAGGTTGATGGAATACTTGTGCTCGATTTCGTCTGCGGTGTAGTCGGTGAGGGCGGTGCCGTCTTTTACGGACCCGTGGCGCTTGCTGGTGCCGGCCACGAACGCCAGGGCGTCGACCAGGGAGGTCTTGCCGCTCGCGCCGTGGCCCACGACGGCCACGTTGCGGAGCTCTCCTGTCTTGTACACGCGCACGCGCACCTCCTGCAGGGGGGAGGGGAATATGGGCGGCGGTTTTTGAGGGTGTCAAACGGGGCGGGGATGATCCTCTGGCAGCCTGATCGTCGCCGTCGCGGCCACCGCCATGATGCATCCGGCCGTGATGAATGCCGCCGCCGGCGCTGCCGTGTCGTAGAGCCGTCCCAGGACTATCGGGCCGCACAGCCTGCCGAGCGCCGACAGGGCCTGTGCCGCCCCCAGCACCGTGCCCTGCTCCGTGGGGTCGGCCAGAATCGACACGAGCCCGGTGGCGGCGGGCACGAAAATGCTGTTGGCGAACGCCAGGACGAACGTGAAAACGTAAAGCACGGTCGGGGACGGCAATGCGGGCACGACCGCGATGGCGATGGCCATGCCGAAGCCACCCGCGATCACCAGCCGCCGGTCGCCGGTGCGCTTGGCGATGCGGCCGAACAACCCACCCTGCACGATCGCCGCGGTCGCCCCGATCAGCGTGAAGAACCATCCCAGCTCGCGTTCGCGCCAACCGAAATGGGTCCCGGTCCACAGCGGCAGCGCCACGGTGTAACCCGCGAACGCAAACGCCGCGAAGCCCCACGCCCACATTAATGGCGCGAGTTTTTCGTGCCGCAACGCCCGGCCGAGGTGCGAGAGATCGAGCAGCGGGCGCGTCGCGCGCAGGTCGGCGTGCAACGACTCGGGCAGCACGAAATAGGCGGACACGAAGTTCAGGACCGACAACCCGGCCGCCACGAGCGCCGGCGCCGTGGGACCGTAGAGGTGCGCGGCGAACCCGCCGATCGCCGGACCGAGCACGAAGCCGATCCCGAACGCCGCCCCGATAATCCCCATGCCGCGCGAGCGCTCGGCGGGCGTCGTGATGTCGGCCACGTAGGCCTGAGCCGCCGAAATGTTGCCGCCGCCGAATCCCGAGAACACGCGTGCCACGAGCAGCACGCCATACGAATGCGCCGCCGCGAACAGCAGGCACCCCGCCACGTTCATCACGATCGTGGTGAGCAGGATGGGACGCCGGCCCACGCGGTCGGAGAGTTTGCCCAGCACCGCCGTCGCCAGGAATTGCATCCCGGAGTAGATGCCGAACAGCACCCCGATCCCCAGACCGCCCGCTCCCAGGTGCTGCGCGTAATACGGCAGAATCGGGATGAGGATGCCGAACCCGATCAGGTCGATCAGGACCGTGAAGAAGAGGATCGCGAAGCGGTACTTCACGGCTCGGCCACCGCGACGGGCAGCGCGCGCGCCGCCCACGCATGCTGCGCGATGGCGCCGAGAATGATCGCGCCCCCGAGCAGCGCGTACGGACCGGGCGTCTCACCGTGGATGAGCCAGGCCCACAACGGATTCAGGACGGGCTCGAGCAGGAGCAGGAGCGACACCTCGATCGCGCGCACCTGCGGCACGGCGCGCGAGAAGAACACATAGGCCAGACCCAGCTGGCAGCTGCCCAGGTACAGGACGACCAGCCAGTCGACCGGGCGCCCCGGCGCGAGCGGCACCGCCACGGTGATCGCCAGCAGGCAGGCCATGAGGTTGCCGCAGACGGCCGCGCGGGCAACGGGTGCGCCGCCAGGCTCCGCCCCGCGCACCAGCCAGCGATAGCCGATCAGCGTCAGCGCCCACGTCACGGCGCAGGTCGCCGCGAGCAAATTGCCGAGCCGCGGATTGGGCGCCGTGGCGAACGCGCGCGGCGTGCCCGCGAAGAACAGGGCCATGCCGATCCCCAGGGCGACCATGTACCCGATGTCCTGGCGCCGGACGTGCTCCTGCAGCAGCCACGGCGCGAGCGCGAGGATGAAGATGGGCGCGGTGTTCTGCAGGAAGATGGTGTTGGCGGCAGTGGTCAGCTTGTTGGACAGGACGTACAACAGCGTCGTCGCCGCGTACGCCGCTCCCACGAGGACCGTGCGCCACGTCCAGCCGCGGCGCGTCTCGGGCAGGAGCAGCAGCAGCGTGGTGCACGCGACGCCGGCACGGACGCCCGCGAGCTGCCAGGCGCCGAACTGACACCATTTGATGGCGGCGCCGCCGGTGGAGAACAGCACGGCGGTGACGGCGAGACGAAGGCGCGGGCTCATGGGCGCGGGAGACTAACCCGTTGACGTCCGTTTCTGCAACCGGCAGCTTGGCGAGCCATGGAAGTCCAGATCTTCGGCGTGAAGAAGAGCGCCGACACGCGCGCCGCGCTGCGGTTCTTCGCCGAGCGGCGCATCAAGGTCCACTTCGTCGATCTGAACGAGCGCGCCGCCGCGGTGGGCGAGCTGCGGCGCTTCGCGCAGAAGTTCGGCGTGGCGGCGCTCGTGGACCGCGACGCGCGCCGCTACGGCGAGCTGGGACTCGGCGCCGCGCGCCTCTCCGACGAGCGCTGGCTGGAGAAGCTGTCGCTCGAACCCCTCGTGCTGCGGATGCCGCTGGTGCGTTGGCAGCACGAGCTGACCATCGGCGCCGCGAGCGACACCTGGAAGGAATGGGTACGGGCGCTAGCTTAGCACGCATGCGCGCGCTCATCGTTGTCGCGGCGTTCGCCGCTTTCGCCGCCCGATCCGGATTCGCCCAGCGCGATTCGGGCACGTTTCAGGTCCACGACTTTCGCTTCGCCACGGGCGAGACCCTGCCCGACCTGCACCTGTTCTATCGTACGCTCGGCAAGCCGCGGCGCGACGCGGCGGGCGTGGTGCGCAACGCCGTCCTCATCCTGCACGGCACCGGCGGTACGGGCGCCCAGTTTTTCGCGCCGAGCTTCGTGGAGCTGTACGGTCCGGGCGCGGCGCTGGACACGAGCACGACCTACATCATCCTGCCCGACGACGTAGGTCACGGCCGCTCGAGCAAGCCCTCCGACGGCCGGCACGCGCGGTTTCCACGCTACGGCTACGCGGACATGGTGGCGCTCGAGTAC
>DATLWA010000273.1:0-10687 GCA_035576905.1 Gemmatimonadales bacterium | reverse complement strand
GGGCAGCCTCTCCGCGATGGAAGAGGGCTCGGCCGATCGCTACTTCCAGGAAGGCGAAGTCTCGGCGCAGAAGCTCGTGCCTGAGGGGATCGAGGGGCGCGTGCCGTTCCGCGGTCCCGTGTCGGACGTGATCTTCCAGATGGTCGGCGGGCTGCGCAGCGGCATGGGGTACTGCGGCGTGTGCGACATCAAGGCGCTGCGCACCGAGACCGAATTCATCCAGATCACCACCGCGGGCCTGCGCGAGTCGCACCCGCACGACGTCGTCATCACCCGCGAAGCGCCGAATTACAGCATCTGAGCGCTTGACACCTCGAAAGCCGGGGTCTACCATTGCGCCCGGCTTACCGACGAATCGTCAGTTCAGTCAATCCTCCTGACAGAGGTCCGCATGGATCTTTTCCGACGGAAGAGCGTCACCGACTTGCAAGCCGAGGCGGCCACCGATCACAGCCTCAAGCGCGCACTGGGCGCCCTGAACCTCACGATGCTCGGCATCGGCGCCATCATCGGGACGGGCATTTTCGTCCTGACCGGCACGGTGGCGGCGCAGAACTCCGGGCCCGCGGTGGTGCTGTCGTTCGTGCTCGCCGGCATCGCGTCCGTGTTCGCCGCGCTGTGCTACTCGGAGTTCGCGTCGCTCGTGCCGATGGCGGGCAGCGCCTACACCTACGGCTACGCCACGCTCGGCGAGCTGATCGCCTGGATCATCGGCTGGGACCTGGTGCTCGAGTACGCGCTTGGCGCCGTCACGGTCGCGATCGGCTGGTCGGGCTACGTCGTGTCGTTCCTGAAGGACGTCGGCATCAACGTGCCGTGCGCGCTGTCCGCGGCGCGCGGCGTGAGCGTCGTCTGCGCCGACGGCACCACCACCACGGCCGTCTTCAATCTGCCGGCGGTGATCATCATCGCGATCGTCACGACGCTGCTGGTCGTGGGCATCAAGGAATCCGCCAACTTCAACAACGTGATCGTGTTCGTGAAGGTCGCCGTGGTGATCCTGTTCATCATCGGCGCCGCGCACGCGATCAACCCGGCGAACTGGCACCCGTTCATCCCCGCCAACACGGGCACCCGCGGTGAATTCGGCTGGACGGGCGTGATGACCGGCGCGGGCGTCGTCTTCTTCGCCTACATCGGGTTCGACGCGGTCAGTACCGCGGCGCAGGAGGCGAAAAACCCCCAAAAGGACATGCCGATCGGCATCATCGGCTCGCTGCTGATCTGCACCGTGCTGTACATCATCGTGTCGGGGATCGCCACGGGCGTCATGTCCTACAAGGACCTGAACGTGCCCGATCCGATCGCGGTGGTCGCGGATCACGCGGGGCTCGGCTGGATGGCGACGCTGATCAAGCTCGGCGCCATCGCGGGGTTGTCGTCGGTGATCCTGGTCATGTTGCTCGGCCAGTCGCGCGTGTTCTACTCGATGTCGCGGGACGGCCTGCTGCCGCCCTTCATCAACAAGATCCACCCGCGGTTCCAGACGCCGTATATCACGTCCATCATCACGGGCATCGGCGTGGCGATCGTGTCGGCCCTGCTGACCGTGCGCGAGGCGGGCAGCCTCGTCTCGATCGGCACCCTGCTCGCGTTCGTGATCGTCTCGGTCGGCGTGGTCGTGCTGCGCGTGCGCGAGCCCAACCTGCAGCGCGCCTTCAAGACGCCGTGGGTCTGGTTCGTGGCCCCGGCCGGCGCCATCTCGGCCCTGTACCTGATGATCTCCCTGCCGCAACGCACCTGGATCCGGCTGCTCGTCTGGTTCGTGCTGGGCATGTTCATCTACTTCGGCTACGGCATCCATAAGTCCAAGCTGGCGCAGAAGCCGTAACGACAAGAGACGTCGATGGAGTACGTCGAGGGGAGGCGTTGGACGCCTTCCCTCGACGTCTTTATGTTTGGGCATGCGCACCCGCCTGAAGTGGCTCGGCTTCTGGACCCTGCTGGGGCTGATCTCGAGCACCCAGCTGTTCCTGGCCGACCGCCGCTTCGCCGCCCACCCCCTCACCGGGTGGCGCGCGCTGGCCGCGAGTCTCTCCGCCTGGTACGTGTGGGGGCTGCTCGCGCCCGTCGTCGCCTGGCTGGGCCGCCGCTTCCAGGTGGACCGCGCCAACTTCGGCCGCCACTTCTTCATCCACCTGGGCGCGAGCCTCGACCTCGCCCTGCTGCACGTCATCGCCGCCGTCGGCTTGCAGGACTTGTTCCATGTGGCCGCGGGGCAGCCGTTCGTCTTCGGCGACGTGCTGCTGGACGATTTCACGCTGTTCTACCACTGGAACGTCCTGATCTACTGGGCGATCCTCGCCGTCGTGCACGCCTACGATTACCATCGTGACCTCGAGGCCCGGCGCTCCGCGCTGGCGCAGCTCGAGACGCAGGTCGCGCGCCGCTGGGTGGAGCGTCTGCTGGTCGAACACGACGGCCGCCGCGTGTTCGTGCGCGCGGCCGAGATCGACTGGATCGAGGCGGCCAAGAACTATGTGCGCGTGCACGTCGGCGACCGCACGTACGTGCTGCGCTCCACCCTGTCCGCGCTCGAAGAGCGACTCGACCCCGAGCGCTTCCGGCGCATCAGCCGCTCGACGCTTCTCAACCTCGACGGCGTCAAAGAGCTGCAGCCCTGGTTCCACGGGGACGCGATCTGCATCCTGAAGACCGGCGTGCGCCTCACCGTGAGCCGCACCTACCGCGATCGCGTGTTCGTCCCCCTGACGTCCTAAGTCCCTCCGGGCCCGCCGGCAGTCCCGGTCGTCCCTGAATCGTTGTGAGGGTCATGGCCGCCGCCAGATTCGGTGGCCATGACCCTCTTCGCGACCAAATCCATCACCACCCTCCGCGCCGAGGCGGATGCGGCGGGGGAGCGGGCGTTGCGGCGCTCGCTCAATGCGGTGCAGCTCACCACGCTCGGCATCGGCGCCGTCATCGGGGCGGGCATCTTCGTATTCACCGGTGTGGCCGCGGCGCGGTATGCCGGCCCTGCGGTACCGCTCTCATTTGTGGCGGCCGGCATCGCCTGTACGTTCGCCGCCCTGTGTTATGCGGAGATGGCGTCCGCCGTGCCGGTGGCGGGAAGCGCGTACACCTACTCGTACGCCACGATGGGCGAATTCATCGCCTGGATCATCGGCTGGGACCTGGTGCTCGAGTACGCGATGGGCGCGTCCACCGTCGGCGCCGGATGGTCCTCGTACTTCGTCGCCTTGCTCAAGAACTTCGGCGTCAACCTGCCGGTGTCCATCACCTCAGCGCCGTATCTCTGGTGCGATGCGAGCGACGTTGGAACCAAGGCGGGATGCCTGGTGCAGGGGTTCAACCACACGGGCGGCGTGATCAATCTGCCGGCGATTTTCATCGTCGCCCTGATGTCGTACATCCTGGTGGTGGGCATCCGGGAATCGGCGCGCGTCAACAACTACATCGTGGCGCTGAAGCTTGGGGTGATCGCGCTGGTGATCATCGCGGGGACCGCGTACATCAATACGGCCAATTGGCATCCGTTCGTGCCGCCCAACACCGGCACGTTCGGCAAGTACGGCATCTCGGGCATCTTCCGTGGGGCGGGGCTCGTGTTCTTCGCCTTCATCGGGTTCGACGCCGTGAGTACGGCGGCGCAGGAAGCGAAGAACCCGCAGAAGGACATGCCGACCGGCATCATCGGCTCGCTGCTGATCTGCACGCTGCTCTACATCGTCGTGTCCGCGATCCTCACGGGCTTGATGCCGTACACCACGCTCGATGTGGCGCACCCCATGGGGTTCGCGGTGGACTCGATTCCCGGGTTGCGCTGGATGGGGTGGATCGTCAACCTCGGCGCGGTGCTGGGACTGGCTTCGGTCGTGCTGGTGATGCTGCTGGGCCAGTCGCGGGTGTTTTACTCGATGTCGCGGGACGGCCTGCTGCCGCCCTGGGTCGGCGCCGTGCATCCAAAGTTCCGGACGCCGTGGCTCACCCAGATTCTGGTCGGCGTGTTCGCCGGGGTGTTCGCGGGATTCTTCCCGATCGACCTGCTCGTGCAGATGGTGAACATCGGCACGCTGCTCGCGTTCGTGCTGGTATGCGCCGGCATTCTGATCCTGCGCCGCACGCGCCCCGATCTCCCACGCCCGTTCAGGACGCCCTGGGTCCCCGTGGTGCCCGTGCTCGGCATCCTCTCCTGTCTCGGTCTGGCCGCTACGCTGCCGGCGGACACGTGGATCCGGCTGTTCGTGTGGATGGCGATCGGCTTGGCGATCTACTTCGGGTACGGGCACAAGCACGCCGTTCTCAGGCGGACGAACGCTTAGGTATCTTATAATGTGCCTCTCCCCATACCCGCCGATCGCGCCGCCGCAGCGAAGCAAGTCGCCGCCGTCTTCAAGCCCGGTTCCCGCATTGCGCTGACGACGCACGTCAACGCCGACGGCGACGGCCTCGGCAGCGAGGTGGGGCTGTGGCATTTGCTCGCCGCGCGCGGCGTGCAGGCGAGCATCACCAATCCCACACCGGTTCCCGAGCGCTTCGCCTTCCTGATCCCCGATGGCGCGGATCAGTCGGATCGCGCCGCCAAGGAGATCGAGCGGGCCGACGCGGTCGTCGTGCTCGACATCTCGGACCTGGGACGCATCGGTGATCTCGGCAGCGCGGTGCAGGCCCGGCGCGTGCCCGTGGGGTGCATCGATCACCACGTGAGCCCCGGCACCCTGCCGCCGGGGCCGCGCTTCGTCGCCCCGGAAGCCACGGCCACCGCCGAGCTGGTGTTCGATCTCGCGACGACCATGGGGTGGCCGATCACGGCGGACTGTGCCCGCGCGTTGTACGTCGGGATCCTCACCGATACCGGCGGCTTCCGCTTCGCCAATACGTCGCCGCGCGCGCTCCAGGTGGCGGGCGCCTTGCTCGAGTGCGGCGTCGATCCCGAATCGATTTACGAAGCGGTGTACGCCAGCGCGCCCGAGGGCCGCATCCGGCTCACCGCGGACGTGCTGCAGACGCTGGTGGTCGAGGACGACGTCGGCCTCGCCTGGGTCACGGTCCCGCCCGGCGCGCTGGAGCGGTTCGGCGCGACGCCCGACGATCTCGACGGCATCGTGGAATTCCCGCGGTCCATCGCCGGCGTACGGCTGGCATTGTTGTTTCGCCAGATCGCCAACGGCCGCATCAAGGTGTCGTTCCGGTCCATGGGGGCGGTGGACGTCGCCGCGCTGGCACAGCAGTTCGGCGGCGGCGGGCACAAGAAGGCGGCGGGCGCCTCGCTCGACCTGTCGTTGGCCGAGGCGCAGCAACGCGTGCTCGACGCCGCGCGCCGCGTATTGCGCGGTGCCGCCGCCACGGTTTCCTGACACAAGCCAACCTTTTGAGGTCGAAACGTGTCGAAAGACGTGACCGTATCTTGGGCACGCCATGATCCCTAGCGCCATGCTGTTCGCCGCCATCAGCCTGCTGCAGGGTGCGGCCGGCCCCGCCGCGACCGGCTCGCACCCCAGCGGGGGAACGACCGCCACCACAGCCGTGGCGGTGCGTACCGCCGTCCCCGTCGTGATCGATGGCCGCGACGACGACGTGATTTGGAGCACGGCCCCCACCATCACCGACTTCGTCGAGTTCTCGCCCCGGGAAGGCGGGGCGGCGCGCTACCGCACCGCCGCCAAGGTCGCGTACGACGACCACAACTTCTACGTCTTCATCCGGGCCTACGACCCCGAGCCGCAGCGCATCTCCAGCGTGCTGGCGCGCCGCGACGTGCGGCCGCCCACCGACCAGCTCAAGATCATGATCGACGCCTACCACGACCGGCGCACCGGCTACGAGTTCGCCGTGAGCCCGGGCGGCGTGAAGCGCGACTACGCGGTCTACGACGACAACAACGAAGACCAATCGTGGGACGGTGTGTGGGACGTGGCCACGCGTGTGGACTCACTCGGCTGGACCGCGGAGTTTCGCGTGCCCCTGTCGCAGCTGCGCTTCGCGCCGGCGCGGACGCACACCTTCGGGTTCGCGATCTGGCGCGACATCGAGCGCTACAAGGAGCGCGTCGCCTGGCCGGCCTACCGGCCGTCGCAGTTCGGCTTCATCTCGCAGCTGGGCGATCTCACCGGCATCGACGACATCCCGGCGCCGCGCCGCCTCGACGTGACGCCCTACGCCGTCGCCAAGAACGCGCCGCTGCCAACGGCCGGCGGATTCGACCGCGACCAGAGCTTCAGCGCGGGCGCAGACTTCAAGTACGGCGTCACCTCCAACTACACGCTCGACGGGACCGTCAACCCCGACTTCGGTCAGGTCGAGGCCGACCCCGCGGTGCTCAACCTGTCGGCGTTCGAGACGTTCTTCCAGGAGAAGCGGCCGTTTTTCCTCGAGGGCACGGGCATCTACAAATTCGCGGTCGATTGCAGCCAGGTGAACTGCAGCGGGGAGGGCCTGTTCTATTCGCGCCGCATCGGTCGCCGGCCGGAGCTCAGCGGCCTGTACGGCGACGCCAGCTCACCCACTGCCACGACGATTCTCGGCGCCGGCAAGCTGACCGGCCGCTCCGCGAGCGGCCTCACCGTTGGTCTGCTGGAAGCGGTGACGGCACGCGAGACGGGTGTCGGCGATGCCACCATCGAGCCCGCAACGAATTACGGCGTGTTGCGCCTGCAGCAGGATCTCAACAACCACCAGAGCGGCATCGGGGCAATCGTGACGTCGGTGAACCGCGCGCTCGACTCGTGGACGCGCGACGCCCTGCACAGCGCCGCGTACGCGGGCGGCGTGGACTTCCGCCATCGCTTCGGGCCCGGGCACAACTTCCTGCTCACCGGCGCCGTGACCGCGAGCCGCGTCAGCGGCAGCCCGGCCGCGATCGCCGCGACACAGGCCAATCCCGTGCACTACTACCAGCGGCCCGACGCGCCGCTGCGGTTCGACACGACGCGCACCACGCTCACGGGCGATGCCGAGACGATCCATCTGGCGAAGTACGGCGGCGGGGTCGTGATCTTCGAGACCAGCTATCAGCGCATCTCGCCGGGCTACGACGTCAACGACCTCGGCTTCCTGCGCCGTGCCGATTGGCAGGATCAGGCCACGTGGGTGGGCCTGCAGTTCCTCCACCCGACGTCATGGTACCAGCAGCTGCGCTGGAACTTCAACGAGTGGCACGACTGGACCAGCGCCGGCGGCCTGATGCTCGAGCAGGCGCTGAACACCAACCTGCACGTGCAGTTCCGCAACAACTGGTACCTGCACGTGGGCGGGACCGCGGGCCAGCTGGGGGCCACGTATTGCGACCGCAACTGCACGCGCGGCGGGCCCGCGGTGCGGGAGTCGCCGTATGCCGCACCGTGGATCGAAGTGCAGGGCGACCAGCGCAGCATCGTATTCCCCGACGTGTTCGCCCAGTACGTCGGCGGCGACGAGGGTCGCACGCACAGCGCGTACCTGAGCCCCTCGGCCAACATCCGCGTGTCGACCCAGGCTACCCTCTCCGTCGGCTTGAACTACAGCCGCAATCGGGACAACACGCAATGGTACGGCAACTTCCCCGACACGGGTGCGGTCGGGGTCACGCACTACACGTTCGCCCATCTCGATCAGACCACCCGGGGGCTCACGCTCCGCCTCGATTACACGGCGTCCCCGACGCTGACCCTGCAGCTGTATGGCAGCCCGTTCATCAGTAAGGGCACGTTCTCCAACGTGCGCGAGCTGGCGAACGCGCGCGCTGCGGATTACGCCGCGCGCTTCACGCCGTACGGCGACACGGCCGTCACCAACAATCCCGGCGGGTTCAACTTCAAACAGTTCAACTCCAACACCGTGCTGCGCTGGGAGTACAAGCCGGGCTCCGCGATCTTCCTGGTGTGGGCGCAGGGCCGCCAGGACTTCCTCGGCGCCGAAGGCACGCGCTCCTTCGGCGGCGATCTGCGTGATCTCTTCCACACGCATCCGCTCAACACCTTCCTGATCAAGGTCTCGCACTGGTTCGACTGGTAAAGCGCGCGCATTGACCGCGGCTTCCGCGCCCCGGTACATTCCGCGCGTGCCCAGTGCTTCGACCCTCGCGCAGCGCGTTCACACCGCCCTCGCCGCCCTCCAGAACCCCCGCACCGGACAGGACATCGTGGCCGCGGGCATGGTCCGCGACCTGGTGGTGGACGACGCCGGTGCCGTCAGCTTCACGTTCGCCCTGACCCGCGACGATCCCGCCACGCTGGCCCGCGAGGCGCGCCGCGCCGTGCAGGCCGTCGCGGGCGTCACGGGCGTGCGCGTCAATGTGACGGACCCGAGCGCCACGCCCCGCGCGCCCGCGCGCGGCGCCGCACCGGGCGGACCGGGGCCGTCGGTGCCGCCGCCGCCCACGCCGGTCGCCATGCCGCACCTCGGCAAGGCGTTGGCGGTGTCGTCGGGGAAGGGCGGCGTGGGGAAGTCCACGGTCTCGGCCAACCTCGCCGTGGCGCTGGCGCGCGCGGGCCATCGCGTGGGTTTGATGGATGCCGACATCTACGGTCCCAACATCCCGCGCATGCTGGGCGTCGATCAGAAGCCCGAGGTGGTGGGCGGCAAGATCCAGCCGCTCGAGAGCCACGGCGTGAAGCTGATGTCGCTGGGCTTCATCGTGGAGCGCGAGGCGCCGGCCATCTGGCGCGGTCCCATCATCATGAAGATCATCCAGCAGTTCGTGCGCGACGTCGCGTGGGGCGAGCTCGATTACTTCATCGTGGACCTGCCGCCCGGCACGGGCGACGCGCAGCTCTCCCTGGTGCAGACGATTCACCTCCACGGCGCGGTGATCGTGACGACGCCGCAGGAAGTGGCGGTGGGCGACTCGCTGCGCGGCGCCAAGATGTTCGAGCGCGTCGGCGTGCGCGTGCTGGGCATCGTGGAGAACATGAGCTACTACATCTGCCCCCACTGCGGCGATCGCAGCGAGCTGTTTCTCTCGGGCGGCGGCGAGCGGCTCGCGGCCGAGCTCGGCATTCCGCTGCTGGGACAGATTCCGCTGCAGGCGCGCGTGCCGCAGCTGGCCGATGCCGGCCAGCCGGTAGTCGCCGCCGAGCCGGGGTCGCCCGCGGCGGAGGCGCTCGCGGGGATCGCGGCGCGGGTGGCGGAAGCGCTCGCCGCCGCGCCCGCGCACTGATGCTGCTGTTCGCGGCCGCCATCCTGCTGGTGCAGGGCGGGAGCGGCGGCCGCGACCGCCCCGACCTGCGCGCGGGGCTCGACACCCTCTACGCCGGCGCCTTTCCCGTGGCGGCCGAGTATTTCGCCGGGCTCGCCGCGCACGACACGATCGATCCCGCCCCCGTGATCTTCGAGGCCGGCGCCTACATCTGGTGGGCGGCCGCCAAGGATTCGGACGCCTTCGAGGCGAGCCGCATCGACTCG
The DNA here is from genome assembly GCA_035576905.1 of Gemmatimonadales bacterium. Lineage (GTDB taxonomy): Bacteria > Gemmatimonadota > Gemmatimonadetes > Gemmatimonadales > GWC2-71-9 > DATLWA01. The sequence goes on along the minus strand of DATLWA010000273.1, from coordinate 1,345 downwards.
CTGCTGGGGCTCGCGATCGCGCACGCCCGCGCGGCTGGGCCGGACGCGCAATTCTGGTTGGCGACGGCGTTGGGATACCGCGCGCGCGAGCGCGACCTGCGCGGCAGCTCGTGGGGCGCCGCCAAGGACGCGCGCGCGATGCGGGAGGCCTATCGCCGCATCCTCGCCGTCGACTCGACGTGCGTCGACTGCTATCTCGGTCTCGGGCTGTATCGCTACGGCCTGGCGCGCGCCAGCACGCTGGCGCGCATTGTCGCCAAGCTCATCGGGCTGGGCTCGGGCAACGCCGAGGAGGGCATCCGGTACATGCGGCGCGTGGCGCACGACGGCGACCTCGCCAAGGTCGAGGGCACGTGGGTACTCGCGTCGGCGCTGGTGCGCGAAGCCGGGCGCGATCCGGCGGGAGCCGGCGCGCTCGTGCACGAAGCGCGCAGCTACGTCGAGCGCCTCGCTCACCGCTATCCGGACAACCCGGTCTTCCAGCGGTTTCTGCACCATTACCCTGAGCGCGCGCCGTGACGACCGCCGCCGGACCGGCGGGCGTCCTCACCGTGGGGCCGTTGCGTTCGGCCGTGCTGCGCCTCGCCGTGCCCGCGGTGGCGATGATGGCGTGCCACTTCTGCTTCAACCTGATCGACAGCATCTGGGTAGGCCGCCTGATCGGGCCGGCGGCGCTCGCCGCCGTCTCGACGGCCGGGTTCTACGTGTGGGTGCTCTTGTCGCTCGGCGAGATGGTCGAGGCGGGACTCATCGCCCTGGCCGCGCGACGCCATGGCCAGGGAGCACCCGACGCGGCGGCGCGAGCGGCTGCCGCCGCTGTGCTCTACGCTCTGGTGGCGGGCGCAGTCGTGAGCGTGGCCGGTCTGGTGGTGATGGACGGACTGTTCCGGCTGATGACCGTGCCGCCGGACGTGGCGCGGCTCGGGCACCAATACCTCGCGACCTGGCTGCTGGGCGGGCCGCTGGTCTTCGGCTTCTTCGCGATCGAAGCGACGTTCCGCGCGGCCGGCGATACCCGCACGCCGTTTCTTCTCCTCGGCACGTCGGTCTTCTTATCGATCGTACTCGATCCGCTCTTGATCGCGGGCGTGGGACCATTTCCCCGGCTCGGCGTAGAGGGCGCGGCGCTCGCGTCCGTGATGGTGCGGGGCGGCGGGTTCGTCATCGGCTTCGTCATTGCCGTGCGGCGAGGACTGATCCGGCTCGGCGCCCCGGACTGGCGCGCGGTCCCCACGATCATGCGGATCGGCGCGCCTGTCGCGATGACGGGCGTGCTGTTTTCGCTGGTCTACATGTGGCTCACGCGGTTCACCTCGCAGTTCGGCACGCCCGCGCTCGCGGCGCT
>DATLWA010000272.1:0-2310 GCA_035576905.1 Gemmatimonadales bacterium | reverse complement strand
CTCGGTGGCGCCCATGGCGAAGGCCCGTCGCGCGAAGTACACACCGATCAGCAGCGCGACCGCATGGACGACGACGAAGACGGGACCCGGAATCACGTTGATGAAGACGCCGAACGGCATGGCAGTGTCCCCCCAAGGTAGAGGTCTCTAACTGCAACACGCGCTTGTCGTAGGAACAAAACGGCGCCCCCGGCACGTGCTTGTCAAGCCTCCCGCCCGACGCAAACCAGTTTCTCTATAGACAACGTATCTGCTTTATAGAAATCACCTCCAAGGAGACCCGTCATGCGTCGTCCATCGCTCGGCAGTCTCTCCCGTGCCGCCCTCACGCTGACGCTCGCGGCCTGCACGGGCCACACGACGTCAGCTCCGACCGCGCCGTCGCCAACCGAAGCGCTCATACCCGCCGAGGCCGGACTCGGCGCCGCGCCGCCGAGCGGTCCGGCCGCGGGCCGCTACATCTTCCGCCATTGGACCTTCGGCGACGAAGCCTTCTGGACCGACACCCTGCACCTGAACCAGGTCGTGGAGACGGGCGTGTCGCCCGCCACCGCGCTCGCGGTGGGGCTCAAGGTCGACGCCGACCGGCTCCCGCCGGGTTTCCTGGCGGGCGCCGATCTCCAGAGCCCCGCCACCACGGTCGAGCTGTTGCGGCGGGACGCGGTCGTGGGCGTCGAGGCCCAGGTGACGGCGGACAAGCACATCAAGGCGCTCGGCATCACCTGCGCGCTGTGTCATTCCACGGTGGACAACTCGGTCACGGCGGGTGTCGGGCGGCGGCTCGACGGGCTGCCGAACCGGGACTTGAATGTCGGCGCGATCGTCGCCCTGTCGCCGGCCCTCCCCGCCGCCGTCAAGGCGGTGTTCAACTCGTGGGGTCCGGGCCGCTACGACGCGGAGTTCAACCGCGACGGGATCAACAGTCCCGTCGTCATCCCGCCCGCGCTCGGGCTCGCGGGCGTGGCCCTCGAGACCTACACCGGTGAAGGGCCGGTGTCGTACTGGAATGCGTACGTCGCGGTGACCCAGATGCACGGCCACGGATCGTTCGCGGACCCGGTGCTCGGCATCGATATCCACCAGACTCCCGATCGCGTCACCCCGGTGCTCCCCGTGCTACGCGCCTACCAGCTGAGTCTCGCGACGCCGCCGGCGCCCGCCGGGAGCTTCGATCCGGCCGCCGCGGAGCGAGGCCACGCGCTGTTCGACGGCGTGGCGCGGTGCGCGAGCTGCCACATCCCGTCGCTCGCGTTCACCGACGTGAATCGGGGCATCCTGCACGATCCGGCGGAGACGGGCATGGATCCCGTGCGGGCCGGCCGGCTCAAGAATCACCAGTACCGGACCACGCCGCTCCGGGCCTTGCAGCAGCACCCGCCGTACTTCCATGACGGCAGCGCGGCGACGCTGATGGATGTGGTGGGGCACTACGACGGCGTGTTGAAGCTGGGGCTCACGGCGCAACAGCGGGCGGATCTAGTGGAGTATTTGAAGACCTTGTGAGTCATTTTCTTCCATCGCCCGCCGGCAGCCGCAGCGTAAACACGCTGCCGCCGCCCGGACGGGGCGCGTAGTCGACGGTGCCGCCCTGCAGCTCCGCCAGGCGCCGCGCGATCGCGAGCCCGAGCCCCACGCGGCCGCCGCCGTCCGCCGGCGCGCCCGCGGGCCGGTAAAACGGCTCGAAAATGCGCTCGCGCTCCGCCGCGGGAACGCCCGGGCCGCGGTCCGCCACGGCGAACGCGAGCGTGCCACCCTGTCGCTGCACCGAGAGCTCGACCGGCGACGCCGGCGGCGTGTGATGCGCCGCGTTGCCGAGCAGGTTAGTCAGGATGCGGAGCGATTGCACGAAGTCGAACCGGCCCACGAGCGCCGGCTCGCTCAGGTCCACCCGCGTCTCGAGCGGACGATCGCCGAACAGCCCCGCGGTCTGCCGCACCGCCGCCCCGACCAGGTCTTCCGCCGTGTTGAGCTCGGGGTGGAGGGGCAGCGCCCCGCCGCGGAGGCGCGAGAGATCGAGCAGGTCGGCGACCAGGCGTGAGAGCCGGTTCGCTTCCTCCTCGATGGCCCGCGCGCTCGGGTCCCCGCGCGCGACGCCGGCCTGCGCGAGGGCGGTGATCGTGGTGAGCGGCGTGCGCAGGTCGTGCGAGACGGCGGCGAGCACGCTGCCGAGCGCGGCGACTTCGTCGGTCTTGCGGGCGGCCTCCGCGGCGCGCTCGCGCTCCTGGGTCACGAGGTGGGTGGTCACCGCCGCGGTCGTGAGGAACGACAGCAACACCAACCAGTCGAGCGGCTTGCCGACCGACTGGTTGG
>DATLWA010000271.1:0-12867 GCA_035576905.1 Gemmatimonadales bacterium | reverse complement strand
GCGGATTGCGCGACGGTGAGAGGTACAGATTCTTCGCGAGCTGTTGTGTGATGGTGCTGGCGCCACGCAAGCGGTCCCGGCGCCGCCACACGGCCGCGACGGTATGCGGCAGGCTCATGCCGCGCTCCAGCTGCAGGGCGTCGGCGATCTCGGTGGGGTCGATCCCGTGATGCGTGCGGAAGCGCGAGTCTTCCCCGATGATCACCATGCGTTGCAGTAGGGGCGAGATCTCGCTCAGCCGCGCGGGAGGATATGTGGGGCACGTCACGCCGCCGGCGGCGTGCTCGCGCATCATCGCGGTGCAGTGCGGCCAGTGACTGCGCCACCACACCGGTGGCGGCCACACGCCGAGCATCCACACCAGGAGTGCGAGCCCGACGCCGGCGATCGCGCGGCGCAGGCGCGGGCGACTAGCGGCGGTGCGGGGCTCGAGTGGTGAGGCCATAGAGGTCGGCCTCGTTCACGCCACTGAGGTCGCCCGGGGTGGTGGCGACGATGCCCACGGCGTCGCGCGCGCCGATCGAGATGCCGAACGCGAACCCGGCGCGGCGCAGGTGCCGATCGGTGTCGACGCGCGCCAACCAGCCCCACGGAGCGTGGGTGGGGCCACCCCAGCGGACGCCCGCGGCATAGCCACCCTGGCCGCCCGCGGCGAGCCGCCCGTGTGCCGAGATCGCGGCATGTGCGCCGAGCCGCCAGGTGACGCCGGGCTCGAACGTAAACGGCTGCGGGAATCCGCGCACCACGGGCTGGCCGATGTTGGCGAACACCGCGCCCAGCGTGATTTCCGGGCGCATGAGATACGTCAGACCCAGATCCCAGCCCATCGCATGCGTGCCGCCGCGATAGACGGCGGTCGCGAAGCCCGCAGTGAGCCCGCCCGATCCGCCGGCGAGGCCGAACCGATACGTGGTGCCGGTCACGCCGCCGCCGAATAAATCGCGCTGATAGCCGAACGCGAGGCCACTGGAATTGAAGCCCGCCGTGATCTGGCGCAGCCGGCCGCGCGAGCCGGGACTCGCCACCCCAAGGTCCAGAAACACCGACGCTTCCCGCGTCACGGCTAGCGCGCCGGGGTTGACCCAGATGGCGCGCGCGTCGGCGACGTCGGTGGGATGGAGGTACAGCGTAGCGCGGTTGGGTGCGACTTGCGCCCCGGCTGCGGCCGCGGCGCCCAGGAGGGCGGCGAGCGCGGCGCCTGCCTGCCGCCCGATTACGGCAGCACCTGTACGGTGATGTGCGCGACGCGGCGCACCGGCGCGCGCCCCCCCATCAGGAAGGCGAAGGCCAGATCCGTCGAATCCGCCACTTCCGCGCCCAGATAGCGCCCGTCCGCCGCGATGTAGGCAAGGCCCGTCTGGGTGCTTTGACCGCCCAAGGTGAAGCGTTGGCCGTTGGCTTCACCGCTGCCCGACACGGCGAGCGCGGCGTTGAAGTGGATCTCCAGACTCTGGGTACCACCGTGGGGAGCGTAACCTGTGGCGCTCGACTGGATCACGCCGCGGGTGGTCACGATGCCGGTGGTGGTCGTGTCCGTCGTCGCGCTCGTGTCGGTCCAGCTCGCTCCCGGTGCGGCGCCGGCTGCCGGGAGCCGCGGGTAAAAGTTCCGGAAGCCGCCGAGGAATTGCCCGACCAGGCGCGCCCGCGCCGAGTCGGAGGCCGTGGGATGGCGGAACTCGCCCCGCGCCGTGAGCCGGCCGCGGTACGCGAGCCCGCGCGCCCCCTCGGCGCTCAAGGGCGGCGGCAGGACGACCCCCGAGTCGAGTACGAGCGAGTCGATCGTGAGCGTCGTCGGATAGCCGGTGCTGTCGGCCGGGCCCGTGATCGTGGCCGACACGAACACGCGATATCCCAGATCCTGCATCTGCGTCCCCATCCCATAGTCCTGCTCCAGGTGGATGCGCTGATGCATCACGTAGCGGAGGGCGCTGGGCCCGTACAGCACGCCAAGCGGCGTGACGGGCGCATGCGCCGGGGGTGTCGCGGCAGGGAGCGGCGCAGGTGTGGGAGCGGGTGCGCGCGCGGGCGGCGCCGCGCGCGGGGTGGCGCAGGCGGCGGCGAGCGCCGCAGCGGCAATGGATCGTGTCACCAGTCGCACCGGTCCCCCTCTCACGTTCCTGCCGGACGATCGGCCTTGGTGCGACCGAAGATCGCGACGAGCTCCGGACCGTCGCTCGTCACGCGTAATAGTTTCCACCCCCGCTTCAGCATATCGGTCCGCCACACGATCAGCCGTTCCCACTCCACCGATGTGGTGCGGAACACGCGCAGATCAGCGACGGACTCCCATTGCGCGGGATACGGTTTACCGGATGAGGGAGAGGAAGGCAGGGCCATAAGCCGAGTTCTGTTTGACCGCCGTGAGGCGGTCAGATGGTCATCTCTCTGGGATGACTGTCGCCAGCCACCTCACGCGGCCTACCCGCAGCTCAAATGACCCGGGCCGGGTCTCGCTGCTTATTTGGCCTTGCTCCGACTGGGGGTTGCCGTGCCACGTCCGTTGCCGAACGCGCGGTGGGCTCTTACCCCACCGTTTCACCCTTACCCCTTGGATAAAGGGGCGGTCTGTTCTCTGTGGCCCTGTCCGTCGCCTTGCGGCGCCCAGGCGTTACCTGGCAGTCTGCCCTGTGGAGCTCGGACTTTCCTCAACACGCCACTCCTGCCAGCGTGCCGCGACCATCACGCCCTGCCCCCTCCAGGATGAAAGGTAGGCGCGGCCGTCCACCGCAACAAGCGGGCACGCAAAAGCTTACCGCTCCTTCACTAAACGGCGTACCAGCCGCCCCAGACTGTCGCCCCGGACCGGCCCGCTGACCACGTCCGCCGCCGTGGGCAGCCAGAACCCGTCGTTGCGCTCGAAGGCCAGGCGCCGCAGGCGCGGCCAGTCGGCGGGCGCGATCCGCCGCGGCACGAGTGCGACGGCCGTCAGCACGGGGATGCCGCGCGCGGCGTAACGTGCTGCAAGCGCGCGGCCGTCCGGCTCCGGCGTCAGCAGGATGACGGGGGCCTCCGGGGTCGCCAGGCCGCGCAACAACCCCAGGCGGAACCAGTCGGCCGGCGCCACGTCGCCGCGCACCACGAACACCAAGTCGGGCCGGCCGCGGCGCACCACCGTGCGCAGCGCGCGCGCGCGCTCGGCCACCGACGCCTCGAGGACACTGTCATAGGACGCGAGCAGTCCCGTCTCCTCGAGCGAATCCGCGAACGCTGCGGGTGACAGCGCGGCGAAGCCCATGCTGCGCGCCGAATCGAGAGCGCCGGTGCGCACCAGTCCGGCGATCCCCGCGCGGGTGACCGCCGGGCAGAACGGATCGGCTGGCGGCGCATTCTCCAGATCGAACGCGAGCGCGGGAATGAGATCGCGCTGCTCCGTGGCGAGACGCGCCAGCGTGCGCGCGGCCGGCACCAGCTGGCGCGTCCAGAATTCCGGCGCCAGTGGGCACGCCGGCCCGGGCAACGAGTCGGTCGCGGGTGGGAAGTCCCGGAAGTCGAGCGCCGGAATCCAGTACTGGCTCGTCGCCGCGAGCCGGTCCGTCGTGGCGCGCCACAGCGCGCGTACCGCATCGCGCTGCCACATGGGCACAACCGTCGAGTCAGGCGCCGCTTGGGGGTACGCCGCGCTCACCAGCGCGGTGAGATTGCCGACCTGCAGGAACGCGACGACGGAATCGAGCAGTTGCGCTCCCCGGGCCGCCGGCGCCGCATCGACACCGGTGAGCGGCTGGCGCACCCACACGAACCGCACGCCGTGCCGCAGCCAGTCGGGCAGCGCCACCGCCGTGGTGTCGCCTCGCATCGTCATCTCAGGGAGCGGACGCGCCTCAGCGCCGAGTGGCGGCGCCAGCGGCGCTGCCCGTACCGGCACCGCGCGGGGCGCATCCACGACCGTCAAGCGTCCGTGGCGGATGGCTGCCGGCAGACCGGCCCACTCGGCGGGGCGGCGTGTCCAGCGCGCGAGCGCCACGAGGAACGTGCGCGCCCGGCCCAGGCCGTCGCCGTCGAGCCACGGTATTGTGCTGGGCCGCAGATCGGGCCCGAGCACGTTCAAGAGCTGGCGGCTGGCCACCACGACCAGCCCGGCGTCCACGCGGGTCGCCGCAATCACCGGCCAGCGGCGATTCACGCGGGCCAGGGCGGCGGCGGGAGCCGGAACGCGCAGCGCGTGGTTGCGCCCGCCGGGAAACGCTTCGAACGCCGCTTCGCGCGGCCCGGATCCGCCGCGCGGTGTGACGCGCGGCTGGGGCACGAGCGCCGCCGCCGGCACGGTGTCCTGCAGCGGATCGCCGCCGATCGCGAGGCCCGTGCCCGTCGCCGCCAGCCAGCGATTCAGCACCCAGCGATCCGCGGCGCCCGCGCCGGCGCCCTCGTATCCCACCACTACCACGCCGCCGCGCGCGGTCCATTCGCCCAGCAACGCCAGGTCGCCGGTGTTCAGCGGATCGGACGGCCGTTCGGGCGCCGCGCCGCTCAGGAGCACCAGCGTGCGGTAGCGCCCCAAGTCGGCGCGCGTGATGTGTGGGTAAAAGCGGCGGTATTCGACGCGATAGCCGGCCGCGGTCCACGGCTCCGCGAGCGCGTTCAGCACGAGCGGGTCCGCGTGCCCCTGGTCGAGCACGAGCAGCCGCCCCTCCTGCGGTTGGCAGGCGGCGAGCACCAGGGCGGCCGCGGCGATCGATCGGGTCGGCATCTGCGGCATGATGTTACCCGGCGAATGGCGCCAAGGCATCGCGCATCGCCGCCGCCGTGGGCCAGCGCTCGGCGCGCGGCTTGGCGAGGGCCCGCTCGATCGCCGCGGCAAGCGGCTTGGGCACATCCCGGCGCAGGCGGCGCAGCTCCGGCGGCGCCTGGTGCTGGTGCATGTCCATCACCGCGGCGGCGCTGGGCGACGAGAACGGCGGCCGCCCGGCCAGCGCTTCGAAGAGCACGACGCCGAGCGAATAGAGATCGGTGCGCCCGTCGATGTCGGGGTCGGCGGCGGCTTGCTCCGGACTCATGTATTCCTCCGTGCCCACCACAAAGCCGCTGCGGGTCACGCGATCCTCGCCCGATGTGGTGATCGCCCGGGCGATGCCGAAGTCCACGAGGACCGCGCCGGCGGGCGAGCAGACGATGTTGTCGGGCTTGATGTCGCGGTGCGCCAATCCTTGATCATGAGCGTACCCCAACGCCTCGAGCACCTCGCATCCGATGCGCGCGGCTTGCGGCACCGCGAGCTGTGAATTGCGGCGCAGTACTTGGCGCAGCGAATCCCCCGCGACGTAGGGCATCACGAACCACAGGAGATAGTCCGACTCGCCGCAGTCCACCACCGGCACGATGCGCGGGTGATCCAGCGCGCCGGAATAGTTGATCTCGCGCAAGAAGCGGTCGGCCGCTACCGACACCGCCAGCTCCGGGTGCAGCACCTTGATTGCGACCTGGCGGCCGCTCTTGTCTTGCGCTCCGAAGATGGACGCGTTTCCGCCCCGCCCCACCGCGGTGATGACGGTGTAGCGGTCGCTCAACAACTTGCGGACGCGGGCCAGGAGGTCGCGCTGCATCATGGCGGTTGCCCGATGATATAGAGCCGCGGCGGCACGCGGGCTAGGTTCGCCGCCGTTGAAGGCGGATTGACCGAGGGTTGAGGGCGTGCTGGTAAACTCGCGCCGTTATGGTGACTATCTGCACGGTCGTGGGGCCCGGCGATCGGCCCCGCCTCGAGGCCGCGGGCGACGGCTGCTTCGTGGCGATGCATGCCGAGTCGCTGCGCGAGGTGGTCAAGACAGCCCGGACCAAGCGCGTCGATGCGCTCGTGATTTCGGTCCACCGCTGCCAGCCGGACGAGCTGCCGGCGGTGGCGCGCTTCGTCCGCGAGTTTCCACTGATCCCCACGGTGGCGTTGGTGTCGCGGCCCGATCGCGCGGCGAGCGACTTGCTGCTGCGCCTGGGCGCGTCGGGCGTGCGCGCGGCGGTCGATTGCACTGAGCCGCAGGGCTGGCGCCGCCTGCGCGATCTCGTGGGGCACCCGGCGTCTCCGGTCGCGGCGCGGATCCTCGCGCGCATCGTCCCCGCCCTGGGCGATTGTTCCGAGGAGGCCCGGCTTTTCTTCGAGGCGGTGGCGCGGCTGGCGCCGGTGTTGCCCACCGTGCGCGCGTTGGCGCGCCATCTGCGCCAGCGACCCAGCACGTTGATGTCGCGCTTCGGGCGGGCCCGGCTTCCCTCCCCCAAGAACTATCTCGTGGGTATGCGGTTGCTCCACGCCGCGTGCCTGTTCCGCAATCCCGGCCTGTCCGTCGCCGACGTCGCGTATCGCCTGGATTATTCGTCGCCGCAGAGCTTCGGCCGACACGTGAAGGCGGCCCTGGGTGTCACGGCCGGAGAATTCCGCCAACGCTTTCCCTTCGACGTGGCGCTGGCGCGCTACGTCGACTTGCTCGTCGCCCCGTACCGGGAGGCCCTACGGGCTTTTCACCCCCTCAATGCGGGGATATGGGACCAAGGACCCGACGCCCGAGCGGTCTCCCGGGCGGGGTGACGAGTCAGTCCGCGGCTTGCGGCTGGGAGGGCTTGGGCGCGAGCGGCAGGACGCGGTGGTCGGCGGTGCGCTGCTCGCGGCGCAGCACCGAGAAGCGGGCGATACTGCCGCGCAGGCGTTCTGCCAGCTGCGCTAGCTGCTGCGAGGTCGCCGTGAGATCGCCCATCGACGTAATCTGCGCCTGGGTGGCGCTGGCTGCGCCCTCGGCGCTCACGGCGGACGCGCTCGAGATCGACGCCACCTGCTGCAGCCCCTGCGCCAGCGCCGCAAGGCGCTCCGCCTGACTGCGCGACACACCAGCCGTGGCGTTCACGAGATCGCCGAGCAGCTGCACACCCTGGCGCAGCTCCTGGAGCGCGCCGTCCGCCTCCGCCGCCACACCGCCGATGTCGCGCACTTTCGCCTCGCCGGCCTGCATGGCGCGGCCCGCCGCATCGATGCCCGCGCGCAGCTCGCTCACCAGCTCCGCCACGTCGCGCGCCGACTTCCCCGCTTCGCCCGCCAGGGTGCGGACCTCGTCCGCCACCACCGCGAAACCCTCGCCGTGCTCGCCGGCGCGCGCCGCCTCGATCGCCGCGTTGAGGGCGAGCAGGTGGGTCTGTCGCGCGATGCGCGCGATCGTCTGGGCGAACACACCGATCCGTTCCGACATGCCCGAGAGACCGGCGACCGTGGCAGCCGTCGCGCGCACCTCTTCGCCGACCGACCGCAGCGTCGCGCTGGCCCGCTCCACTCGCTCGCGCCCCCGCTCCGCGGCGCTCACGAGGCGGGTGGCGTCGACTTGCATCAGCTCGGCGCGCACGCGCAACGACTCGGCCTGGTCCGCGGCCTTGGCGCTTTCGCCGCGCGCGCCCTCGGCGAGATCGCGTTGCCCGGCGAGGTCGGTGGCGAGCGTTTGCGCCGTGTGCGTCACCGCCTCCGACGACGCGTGCAGCTCCTGGGCCGACGCGGCCAGCTGCTCGGCGAACGCCGCGACCTCGTCGGCCTCGCGCTGCACGGTGGAGATGGTCGTGCCGATCTCCTCGAGCATGCGGTTGAAGCTCTTTTCCAGGAACCCCAGCTCGTCGGACACCGCGGCCGAGGCGCGCACCGCCAGGAACCCCTGCTCCGCCTCGCCCATCACACCGCGCGCCAGGCGAATGCGGTCGATCAATGTCGCGGGGATCTGCTTGAGCGACATCGCGACGAGAATGAAGACCCCGGTCTCGATCAGCGCCGTCGTCTCGAGCGGCGCGCCACCCTCGTACAGGCGATTGTGCACCACACACGCGCCCAGGTAGGCGAGCGAGGCCATCAGGACGAGGAATTCACCCACGCCGCGCCCCTGATCGAAGGCGTAGGGCAGGACCGCCAGAAAGAACGCGGCCACCAGACCGCCGTGCCCGAACCACACGACCAGCACGGCCATCAGCAGCACGTCCAGCACGGCGAGGGCGTAGATCAGCCACCAGCGGTACCAGCCCTTTTCGCTGGCCAGACCGAGGACGCCGTTGAGGGCCAACGCCGCGATGGCGGCGAGCGTGATGGTGCCGCTCGCCGTAGGCACGGCGCCGGCCAGGCGGCCGATGTATGCGATCACCGTGCCGGTGGCGATGATCCACCAGCGGCGGCGCAGCGCCCGGTCGAATGTCTCGAGGTCTTTGAGCCGCTGCTCCAGGCCGACGCTCTCGTCCGTCCAGCCGCGCAGGCGGTAGGCGAGGGACATGCGGTCGGGATCGGGGCGGGGCGGGGTCACGCGAGCATCTTACACCGCGCTCGGGCGGCGAGCCAGCGCGCTGGTCAGGTGGCGGGCGCGAGTCCCAGCTCGGTGACGGTGACGAGGACTTCGACGCCGTAGCCGGCCTGCTCCAGCGCCGCGCGGCCACCCTCCTCGCGGTCGACCACGGCCAGCACGCCGAGCACCCGGGCGCCTTCGGCTTCGACGGCGGCGATGGCCTCATGCGCGGAGCCGCCGGTGGTGATCACATCCTCCACCACGACTACGCTCGACTGCGGTGCGAAGCACCCTTCGATCCGACGGCCGGTGCCGTGGCTCTTGGCCTGCTTGCGCACCGTGAAGGCGTCGAGCGCCACGCCCTGGGCTCGGGCCGCGACGGCGACGGCGTAGGCGACCGGATCCGCGCCGAGGGTGAGGCCGCCGATGGTCTGGGGACGCCAGCCGCGGGTGCTCAGGCGAGCCAGCCCCAGCGCCCCGATCAAGACCAAGCCTTCGCCGCACATGGTGGTGCGCCGGGCGTCGATGTAGAACGAGGACCGCCGGCCGGAGGCGAGCACAAAGTCGCCGCGGCTCACGGAGCGCTCCAGCAGCAGTTTACGAAGCTGTAGTAGTAGCTCTTGCAACTACTAACGATCCTTTCGACGGCCCATGAGGCCCTTGAGCGTGCCGAGCAGGCCGCCGGCGGGCGCGTCGACCGGCGCCGCGGCGCCCGCCAGGACTTCCTGCGCGAACTGCGCCACGGTCTGCTGGCGGTCACCGGGATTGCGGGCGAGCCCCCGCATCACGGCCGCTTCCAGCGGCGCCGCAAAGCGGCGGCCGGGCACTGCCTGGTTCAGCGGCACCGGCGGCTGGGTGAGCAGCTGCTGAAACAACTCGCGCGGCGTCCGCCCCTCGAACGGATAGCGCCCGGTGAGCAGGTGGTAGGCGATGGTCGCGAGACTGTAGATGTCGGCGCGACCGTCCACGAGCTCGCCCGACAGGGCCTCAGGGGCCACGTACTGCAGCGTCCCCACGAAGAACCCGGTGCGGGTGAGGCGCTCCTCGGGCGGCAGCTCCGCGTCCCGCGCGATCCCGAAATCGAGCAGCCTGGCCCGGCGCGTGGCCGGGTCGTACATGATGTTCTCGGGTTTGAGGTCGCGATGGACGATTCCGGCGGCGTGCGCGGCTGCCAGGCCGTCGGCCAGCTGGCCCACCAAGTCGGCGGCAAAGTCGGGAGCGAGCGGTCCGTTGTGGTGTAGGAATTGCGCGAGGGATTGCCCCTCGGCCCACTCCAACGCGAGGTAGTTGAGGCCGTCCGCTTCGCCAAAGTCATACGTCCGCACGACGCCGGGGTGGCGTACGCGGGAGCCGTATCCCGCTTCCCGCAGGAAGCGCTTCACCGCCGTGGGGTCGCCGCGCAGGCGCTGGCGCAATACCTTGAACGCGCAGTGGCCGTGCTCAGGGTGCTCGGCGCGGTACACGTCCGCCGTGCCCCCCTCGCCCACGCGCTCCAGGAGGCGGTAGCCGGCGATCGTGCGCCCGGCGAGGTTCTCATTGGGCATCGAGGTCGCGCGAAGCTAACGCCCGGATTCGAGGTTCAGCAAGTGATACGACGTGCGTTGACGTGCTCGGTCGCCTGCGCCGCCGCGTGTGGCCCGTGGCAGCGCGTGGGGACGCCCGACCGCGCCCCACCGCCGTCCGTCGTGGTGCAACGGTTGTTCGACGCGACCACGGTCTATCAGGCGATGGGCTTCTTCGCCACCAACGCCCCGCTGCCGATGGTCGCTTCGATCCGCCACCTGGCGGGCCCCACGCCCGACAGCACGCTGATCGTGTTCGGCCTGTCGTTCGCCAATCATGCCCTGAGTTTCCATCGCGACGGCAACGAGTTCGTGGGTGAGTACCACGTCGACGTCTCCTTCCAGACCGTTTCCGGCGCCATGCGGCAGTTCGGCCGCGACGAGACCGTGCGGGTGCACAGCTTCCAGGAGACGCTGCGCGCCGACGAGAGCGTGATCTTCCAGCAGTTCGCGCTGGTGCATCCCGGCGTGTACACCGTGGCCGTCGTGGTCCGCGACCGCAACAGCGCCGCCATGGCCCGCCAACAGCGCCCCGACACCGTGCCCGCGTTCGCCGGCGCGGCGGTCGGGTCGCCCGTGACGTTCTACGAGGGCAGCGGCCGCGAGGCTCTGTCCGCGTTCCCCAAGCTGCTGGTGAGTCCCCGCGCCACGCTGCCGTACGGCGCCGATTCACTGCGGGTGTACGTCGAGGCGTACGGCGCCACGGCGCCCGCGCGGCTCGCGGTTCGCGCCGTAGACGACGCCGGGCACGACGTCTGGAGCGACACGGTGCCGGCGCGCGGCGACGCACGCCTCGCGACCGCCGTCGTCGTGCTGCCCGCCGAGCGCCTGCCGATCGGCCAGGCGGCGCTGGAAGTGCAGCTGGTGGGCGCCACGGCGACGGCGCGGGCGCCCTTCCTGGTCAGCTTCTCGAACCAGTGGGTGGTGAACAACTTCGAGCAGATGGTGAGCCTGCTGCGTTATTTCCCGCACCAGGATTGGGTGGCGAAGCTGCGCGACGCGCCCGCCGAGCTGCGAGCTCAAGTGTGGCGCGACTTCTGGAAGGCCACCGACCCCGTCCCGATCACACCCGAGAACGAGGCGCTGAACCAGTACTTCGAGCGCGTGCAGATCGCCACGCAGCGCTATCGCGAAGAGGGCGCGCCCGGCTGGCTCACCGATCGCGGCGAGGTGTTCATCACGCTGGGCGACCCCGACGACGTATACGACCTTTCCAACGAGATGGGCCGCGGCGGCATCCGCGTCATCCGCTGGACGTACACACAGCTGCGCCTCACGCTGTTCTTCGAAGATCAGTCGGGGTTCGGCCGTTACCGCCTCACTCCCACGTCGCGCGCCGATTACCAGAGCGCGCTGTCCCGGGTCCGCCGAGCACAATGAAGCGCGCCGTCCTCCTGCTGCTCGGCGCCGTCCGGGTCGCCGCTGCGCAGGAGCCCGGAATCGCCGCGCGGGCGGAATCACTGCGCCTCGCCGGCCGGCCGTGGCACGCCGCCGAACTCCTGCTGGCGGCCGCGGCCCGCGAGTCGCGCCCATCGGCGGAATTCGTGGTCGAGGGCGCGAAGGCGGAGCTGCGGGCCCGGCGCTACGACCGCGCCCGCGGTCTGCTGGCGGGTCAGCCCTGGCTCGAGGACTACGAAAACGGCGCCGCACTCGCCGCGCTGGCGGAAGCGGAAGCAGGTCTCGGTCTGGACTCGGAAGCCGCGGCGCACTACCAAATGGCCCGGGCGCGAACCGACGGGACGCCCGCCGCCTTGCTCGCGGTTCGCGCGGGTCTCGCGTTCCAGGCGGCGGGGCAGGTCGACAGCGCGTCGGCCGCGTACGCCGCGGCGCGCGCCGACGGGCTGGGCGTGATCGACGCGTGGCTGCGGCTGCGCGAAGCCGCCACCACCCGTGACACCGCCCGTGCGGCACGCCTCCTCGCCGACTTGCCGGCGCCCGCGGCGCGGAGCGCCGGCGTCGCGCGCGCGCACGCGCTCCTGAACGCCGGCGACACGGCCCGCGCAGTCGGCGCATTCGCGGTGGCGGGGCAGGGGTTCGAGGCGGCGCAGCTCGCCCTCGCCACCGGAGACAGCGCGCTCGCCCGCACCGCCGTCTACACCCTGCTCGATGCGTCCCCCGAGACCGATGCGGCAGCCGCGGCGTCCGGGCTCGCGCTGCGCGTGCTGCTGCCGCGCGCACCCGCCGAAGAGGTCGCGCTGGCCCGCACGCTCAAGGCGCACGGCGCGCAGAGCGATGCGCGCTTGCTGGTGTCGCGGGCAATCGCGGCGGGTGACTCCAGCGGCGCGACGCTGCTGCTCTACGGCGAGCTGCTCGCCGGCCTCGGCCGCTACAACGACGCCGCGCGCGCCGACCTCGCGGCCGCCCGCGACACCGCTGTCGGCGCGCTCGCCGTCTACCGCCGCGCCCGCATTCTCGTGCGCCTCGGCGACCCCGGCGCGGCGCCGGCGCTGTCCGGGTTCGCCGCGACGTTCCCCAGCGACACCGCCGCTGCCACCGCCCTCTACGTGCTGGCCGACTATCTGATCGACCAGGGCGATACGGCGGCCGCCGCGCGCTGGTTCGCCGAGCTGTTCCGCCGCTATCCGACGGATCAGCGCTCGTCCGTCGCGCGCATCCGCTTGGCGCTGCAGGCGCAGCGGGCGGGCCAGCTCGACAGCGCGGCGGCGCTCTACGGAGCGGAAGTCGCCGCGGGCGGCCCGCTGCGCCAGAGCGCGCGCTTCTGGCTCGGCATGCTGGCGCGCGCGCGGGGCGACGCGACCGGGGCGCAGGCGACCTGGCTCGCGCTCGCGCGCGAAGACTCGATCGGCTACTACGGGCTGCGCGCCCGGCGCGAAGTGGGCCTGCCGCCGCTGGCAATACGTGCCGCGCCGGTGCCGCCCCCGGCGCCCGTGGTGGCCGCGGCGCTGGGCCGCATCGACACGCTGATTCTCGCGGGGCTGGACTCGGCCGCGGACGACGAAGTGCGCGCGGTGCTCTCTCACCCGCCGCAGGACGTCGACGCGTTGCTCGCGTGGAGTGTGGGCCTCGCGGCGCGCGGCTTTGGGCCGAGCGCCGTGCGACTGGGCTGGCAGGCGGCG